>CALVRW010000042.1 GCA_944358795.1 uncultured Bacilli bacterium
CCATTGCCGTAGTTATCTACAACTTTTTGCATAAAGACGATTGATTTGAATCAATCACTATTTATAAATAAACATAATTTTTATCGTATATACTATTGTAAATATACTTAATCATGAAAATTAAGCATTCTTACTTAGCAATTCTTCTTTCTTTTTTTCAAATTCATCTGAGCTTATAATACCATCATCTAATAATTGTTTGTACTCTCTAATTTGTTCAGGAATACTTTTAGCACCTTTATTTTCAATGATATTAAGGTTAGAAGAATTTAATTTATCAAATATAAATTGCTTTGCATCTTCAAATTCTTTTTTGCACGCAGAATTAAGAGATATGCAATTAGGTTGTTTTGATGGATCATCATGTACATCATTAGACCAATAATTTAACCTTTTATTTTCTAATCCTCCTGTTGATATTTCAAAATATCCAGTCATTAAGTGAAAATCTATTTCTACATTAGTTATCTTTGAATAAGGTATACTAAAATTACCTTTTCCAAAAAAATGACCAGTCATAAATCCTTTTTTAATTATATATACTTTTTTATCAGTGCAAATTAAATATTCTTTAAATGCCCCTTTAATAGCTAATTCAACTTTTTCATCTTGTGAAATATTTATATCAATAATATTTTGAAGTTCCTTATTAGTAATATTCAAATCCGAAAAATCTTCATCATTATTATCATTTATATTTATTACATATTTCCACTTACCCGTATTTACTGAAATAAATTTTGTTTTATCATTTTCAATTTCAAAATCAATTGGTTTGGAATTTTTTAACATACCAGAATCTTTAATTACCAAAGAATGCGTTCCAGCATCCAACGTTAAAAATGCATTTGTATTTGCTTTATATTTACCTTTAAATTCATCATCAATGTATACTTGGAAATTACATAACAAACCAGATGCGTTACCGAATTCAATTTTAAGTTTTGCCATTTATAATCCTCCTTAAGTTTATATATTAACCAAATTATTAATATCATAATTAAATATATTATACACTATTTTTTTAATCTTTTAAAGATTATTCCATTAAATCTTTGATTTTAATAATTTCTATATTTTGTAAATATTTAAATTTATATTTGGCTTTATCTAACCATGAACCCACTGTCTTTTCAGTAATATAAAATTCAACATATGGTAAAATTGAACAGTTATATGCATCAATAACTGAATTAATCTCTATTGTTTTATTTGATTCATAAATAAACTGATTCATGATAAATGCCAAAACTTCTAATGATTTATATTTACCTAATTCTTTAATTTCAAAATAGTTTTCTTCAAATTTAAAAGTATCATTCATTGATTCTAGTAAATTTTTTTTAAATTTTAAATTCCAGTTTAGTCTTGTCTGTTTTTGTCTCAAACATACAATCTCTTTTTCAAATTTTTGTTTCATCTTTTTTAATGCTTTATCCATATTAGAATCATTTTCTATCAAATTTAAAATATCACTAAATTGAAAATTAAATAATGGACTAGGCCCAGTTGCGAACATAATCATTTCCTGATTAAATTTGGAAGATGATTTTTCAAATTCTATTAATTGAGGAAAAGTATACATTATGGCAAGAGGAAAAATATTAAAAAATTTGATTATGTTTTTTCTAGTATCCCCTTTGGTTTTAGATAATTCAAACAAATTAAAACACGATGTAACAAACATAAAATTATCTACACAAAACCTTTCCATAAATATTTTGCCCATCTTTCTTGTGTTTTTTGATATCTCATTAATTGAATTAGTATCTAAATATACAAGTCTATAACTATTACCATTCGAAAATGTTATCATTCTTATCACTCCTATCTTTATTATTAATGCAAATAAATTATAAGTAATTTGTTTAATAGCAATATTATATATTAAAAAAAATAATATTAAATACTTACAATTCAAAATCATCAGTTTTATTTTTATAATCTTTTTCTTTTGAAAATTTATATTCATCATGTATTTCATACATTTCTTCATCAGTAATTATTTTATGAGTGTATAAATCTCTAGCAAAATCATGATATAATTCTCGATCATCTCTGCTGAACATTTTTTTAGTAAGAAATTTGATTAAATTTTTTATTCTATTAGTTAATGATATCAATTTAGATTTTAAAGAATTATTTTCTTCTTTTAAATCATATATTTCATTTTCTTGTTTATCTATTTTATCTTCAAGAGTAGAAACTCTTAAATTAAGTGCTTCATTATTTTCAGCAAGTGTTTTAATCTTTTTTCTATTATCTTGTAGTTCATCGTTAACATTATTTAAAGTAACTGACAAAGTTTTTATTTGTTCATAATCTTTATTTGTACTTTCAACCTTATCTACATATTTCAAAAGTTTATTTTTATCTTCTTCTTTTAAAATATATTTATCTTTGCTAGTTAGAGTTGTTTTTAAATCATTAATTAAATCTTTTACTTCTTTAGAATCAAAATCTAGTTCTAAAGATTTTTTATTGGCTTGATCTAAATCATTTTGTCTTTTATCAAGTTCTTTTTTCATTTCAGCATAATTAGTCATGTCTTTAACATTAATATCTTTATTTCTACCTTTTTGCTTAGTTTTAAGAGTAAAGTTTAGATTATATTCTTTATTAAATGATTCAATACAAAGCGTTCTCATTTTATCTTGTAATACTCTTAAAGAATCTTTAGTAAATACATCTGACTTACCAATTTGTTTAGATAAACCATATTTATTTTTATTCTTAATTGGAATACCTACAATATGCATATGTGGAGAAGTTTCATCATAATGAATAATTGCACTCGCTACCTTAAAGTTAGGTAGTAATAATTCTAAATCTTCAACTTGTTTAGTATAAACACTAGTCATTCTTTTTTTGAAATTATCATCTTTTGTATCCCAATAAGTTTTATCTCCAAGTTCTATTATAAGTTCACAAGCTAAATCATTTTTACTATTATTACTAACATAATCAAAATAATTTTTTATCTTTCTATCATCTCTTTTTTGTTTATCATTATATTCTTTTAATGAATAATCAAATTCTTTATGATAAATATTTTTAACATCATCTACTAAAGAAGTAGTTCCTCTTACGATAGCTATATTTTCATTTTCGTTATCATATTTTCTATAATTATGATTATCAACTCTAGAAAGTTGCCTTGCATTTTGAATAGCATTATTACTTAAAGAAGTAGAGCCACTTTTATTATTTTTAGCCATATTTCTTGAACTTGTCTTTTTATTTTTATCACTACCCAAATGTAGTGAATAAGATAGATTATCCATCAAAATCACACTCCTTTTTAAACATAATTTTTTTATGACAAAATGTTTAACCCCCTAGGTATTTCGGCAGAGCCAAAATTCCAGTGGGCTAAGGACAATTTCCTTAGAATCCTTTTTATAATTATCTATCGCTACTTTCACAAGTAAACTTGCAAAACGTACCACGATAATTATTTCTTTATTTCGTAATATAATTGTGTACTACACAATATATAAAACTCATAAAGGGTTGATGAAAATATTTTATTCTTATAAAACACTTTCTTTTTGATTAGTTTAATCACTTTCATTACTTCGTAACAAAACGCGCGTTAAACTATATTTACTTTTTTATAAAAAGTAAGCAAAAACTATTCTTCTTCATAATAAGGAACAGGTTTAGTTTCAATATATATTGGTTCTTTACTATATACAACATTACCATCACATTCAGCAGGTATATATTTAAATACATCATTTTCTTCTTGTAATAAAGTTCCGTCATCTTTTTTAACATATAATATTCCCATATTATATGTATCCATTTTCATTTCAGGATCTATTTTTCTATAATCTTCAAGTGGAAATACTCTTACTATTGTTTTTAAGTCTTCGATAAAATTGAAAAAGAATACTTGATTTTTAACACTATAAGTTGCTTCATAATAACCAACATCATAGAATTGTCTTAATCTCATTATTTGTTCTCCAACTTCTTTTTCAGGTAGATATTCACTAAATCTTAATTCTCCATAAATATTTCCAAATATACTAGGAACATATCTATCATAATAACCATTAAAATATAACTCGTTACTTGTATTTGCTATACTTTCTCTAAACTTAATAAATTTAGGAATACATTTACCATTATTAGTTTCTTCTAATTCAACTTCATCTACATATTGCATTATCAATTCGCATTTTTCTTCTCTTGTATAATCTTTCCAAAACTTAGTATTATTTTTATATTTTTCTGGATATTTAATTGAATTAATAAAGTCTATATCTCTTTTAACTAGAATATCATTAGGAGTAAATTTTAATTGTTCACATACTTCAGTATCTTTCAATTCTAATTCAAGTTTATCAATTACTTCTTCAACCTTTTTTCTTTCAATGTTATACTCATCAAGAGTAAATACTTGATTTATATATGCTTCTC
Organism: uncultured Bacilli bacterium; assembly: GCA_944358795.1. Classification (GTDB taxonomy): domain Bacteria; phylum Bacillota_I; class Bacilli_A; order RF39; family UBA660; genus MGBC107952. Next base: position 4,429 of record CALVRW010000042.1, read on the forward strand.
TTATTCTTGAAAATTTATCTTTTTGATTTTTTATTTCTTTTAATAATTCATCTTTAGGATTTTCTATCTTTTGTTTAATCATTGGTAGAAAATATTGATTAACAATAGAATCATATTCAACTATTGAATCCATAAACTCATCAAATTCAACTTCTATTGAATGTTCTTTAATATTTATTTTACAATCATTACAATAATAGTAATAATAAGAATTACCATTTTTCTTTGTTGTTGCTTTTCCACCTAATATCCTTCCACATTTAGGACACTTTAATTTTTGTAGGAATAAATAATTTAAAGTTCTTTGATAACTTCTAGAATTTTTCTTTTGTTGTACTTGACATTCTTCCCAATATTCTTTAGTCACTAATGGTTCAACAACATCTTCATAATAAGTTGGTTTCTTTGTTCTTTTACCATGAATAAAATCTCCTTTATAAATAGGATTTTCTAATATATGAACAATTGTTGAATCTCTCCAATTAGTTTTACCTAACACTTGTTCTTCATTTAAAATATTACTTATTTTCTTATAAGATAATCCATCATGATACATATTAAATATTCTAATAGCAACATCTTTAGTAGCATAATCTATAACTAATTTTTTATCTTCATGTTTATATCCTAAAGGTGCTTGATGTGGAATATGTCCAACTTTAATAGCTCCAGTTAATCCTATCTTAGTTCTTTCACTTGTTCTTTCTATTTCTTGTTGACTAACTGAAGCAAGTATTCTTGAAATCATTTTACCATTTGCATTAGTAGTATTTATATCATCATTAGCACAATCTAAATAAGCATCATTTTCATCTAAAAATGTAAGTATCTTTTCCCAATCAGAAACTGAACGAGTTAATCTATCTAATTTTAATACAACAATAGTATTTACTTTCTTATCTTTAATATCTTGTAATAATCTTTCAAATTCAGGTCTTTTATTGCCAGTTTTAGCACTTATTCCAGCATCTTTATAAATATCATATACTTCATATCCTTTAAACTCACACATGGTTCTAAGACGCTTTTCTTGTTCTGGTAAACTAAATCCTTCTCTTGCTTGATCTTCGGTTGAAACTCTAATATATAATCCTGCTATTTTTTTATTATCATTCATTTTATCATCTCCTTTTCTTCAAAAAAAGAGGAGACAAAAGCATTAGGGATACTAATACCTTTGACTCCTCTTACAGTAATTTTTACTATTTATAAATGATATACCTTTTAATATGTTTTTGACCATAGTTGTACCTCGCTTTTCTAAAACGACTGATACTGCTTGTCATTTATTGCTTATATATAATATCACTTTAAATTTTAAAGTCAATAGGTATTAGTTATTCTTAATGTAATCTTCAAGTTCTGATATTTTAATTTTCTTACTTAAATTAGAAATATAAATTACGTTCGAATAATTAAAAGCAAGATATAAATTACCTTTAATAGTTATTCTATGAGGTTCTACATAAGTAAGATTAGTTTTATCAATTCTTCTAATACTTCCATTTTCAATAGTTGGGGTAGTATTACAAAAATCACATATAATCATTATTCTTTGTTTTAGAGATTCCTCAATTTCTATTTCTTGCTTTATAAACTTTATCATAAACACCAACCTTTCTTTTGATTGGCTCAATAAATCAAAAAAAGAACCAATCCTAAGATTGATTCATATATCAAAAGTTCGAAAAGTTCGAACAGATTCGTCAATGGTGGAGCTGGCGAGAATCGAACTCGCGTCCGAATATAAAACAACTTAAATATCTACAAGTTTAGTTGGATTGTTTATTTCCTATAAAGTGTTAGAACCCAACAACTCACTTTATAGTAAGTCTAATAAAATTCGTTATCTAATCTAGACTACTAGATAATATATCTTACTAAATCGCGCCTCGTTATTACCCCGTAAGAAAAAGTAATAGGAAGCTTGGTCGCTATATTCTATTAAGCGAAAGTTGGAGCGAATGCTCCACCAAAATTAAATTTATTTTTTCCAGTTATTTTCTGTTTTGTACGTAACGTGTACCTCCGACTTGCAATCTAAACCATCCTATACCCGTCGAAACCTGGACAGCCCCATGTGATATTATTATATCACTATATTTTACTTTCGACAATTCCAAATGATACCATTTATGTTAATAATTTTTTAATGTTTTTCTAATTTCTCGTTCCGTATCTCGTTTCTTAATTGTCTCTCTTTTATCGTAATTCTTTTTTCCTTTTGCTACACCAAGTAATATTTTTGCATGATTTGCTTTAAAATATAATTTTAATGGTACTAACGTATACCCTTCTAAACGAATTTTATCATTTAATTTTAATATTTCTTTTTTATGTAACAACAACTTTCTTGTTCTTGTTTCATCATGATTAAAAATATTACCTTCTTTATAAATACTAATATGTGCATTTAATAAATAACATTCATTATTTCTAATAATTGCATAACTATCTTTTAGTTGTGCATGTCCATTACGAATTGATTTAATCTCTGTTCCAGTAAGTACAATTCCTGCTTCTATTGTATCGGTTATTTCATAGTCATATTTTGCTTTTCTATTATGAATCTCAATCATGTTCTCACCTCACAAACTCATTATGCCTTATTTTAAAAGAAAAAGCAACTATTCGTTACTTTCCTTTTTTTCATCAACTAATTCAAAATCAATTGTTTTCGTTTCTTTATTGGCATTTACCACTACGATTTTTACTCGATCTCCTAATCGATATCCACGTTTATTATTTTCACTACAGATAGAGAAAGTTGATTCATCGAAGTAATAATGATCTCCTTTGATACTATCTAATCGAATTAATCCTTCTACTAAGTTATCTAATTCTACAAACATTCCAAAGTTAAGAACACTACTGATCATTCCTTCATATTCTTCTCCGATATGTTTCATCATATATTCAGCTTTCTTCATATCATCTACTTCACGTTCACAACTAATGGCATCACGTTCTTTTTGTGATACATGTTCACAAAGTGCTGGTAACTTATGTTCCCAATAATCTTTTGTTCCTTTGTCCATGTGATTATTAAAAATATAAGTACGAAGCAAACGATGTACAGTTGTATCTGGATAACGACGAATTGGTGAAGTAAAATGGGTATAATATTTACTTGCAAGTCCATAGTGACCAATATTATGTTCTGAATATACTGCTTTTTGCATACTTCTTAAAAGTAAACTAGATAATAAGTGGAATTCTTTTTTATCACTTAATTCCTTTAATATTCGTTGCATTGTTTTTGGATGAATATCGGTTAATTTTCCACTAACATTATAACCTAATTGATGAATGAAACGAATAAAGTTTTGAATCTTTTCTTCATCTGGCTCTCCATGAACACGGTAAATAAATGGTAATTCTAAGAAATAAATATGGGTTGCTACTGTTTCATTGGCAACAATCATAAAATCTTCAATTAGGTTTTCTCCTTTACCACGTTCTCTTTTTACAACGTCAATTGCTTCCCCTTTTTCATTTACGACAATTTTCGCCTCATCAATACCAAAATCAATATATCCACGGCTAATCTTTTCTTTTCTTAATACTTGTGCTAGTTCTTCGCATTGTAATAATACTTCTTGGAATGGTTCATATCCTTCAGGAACACTGATTCCATCTAAAATCTGATTAACATTTTTATAAGTCATTCTAAGATTAGAATTAATAATACTTGGATAAATATCATAAGAAACAACTTTTCCTTTTTCATTAATTTCCATTTCACAAGTTACTGCTAAACGATCGACATTTCCATTTAAAGAGCAAATACCATTTGATAATTTATGTGGTAACATTGGGATAACACGGTCGGCTAGATAAACACTGGTACCTCTCATCATTGCATCTTCATCAATTACAGAATTTTCTTTTACATAGTAACTAACATCGGCAATATGAACCCATAAATGATGATTTCCATTTGGTAATTTTTCGTAACTAATTGCGTCATCTAAATCTTTCGCATCATCACCATCAATCGTAAATGTTACTAACTGACGTAAATCTTTTCTACCTTCTTTATCTTCTTCTCTTACTTCATCAGGAAGTTTTGCAACTGCTTCCATTACTTCTTCAGGAAATTCTTCTTCAATTCCAAATTTATTTACAATGGATAAAATATCAACACCAGGATCATTTTTATGTCCTAATATTTTTAATACTTGTCCTTTATAACAATTTCCTTGTAATTTATTTAATATTTTTACCAATACTTTATGACCATTCATTGCTCCTAAAGATAACTCTTTATCAATTTCAATATCAATTTTTACTTTATCTTCATCTAATTCAACATGACCTTTTCCTTGTTTATAATAAAATTCTCCTACCATTGGTTTAAATTTTCGTTCTACAATTTTAACGATTCTTCCTTCTAAATCAGTTCCTTTCTTAGAAGTAATTTCTACTACAACTTTATCGCCATGAATCGCGTTATTCATATTTGTAGGGGCTACGAAAACATCAATATCACCTTCGATATCAACAAAACCAAATCCTCGCTTATTTCCTATCATACGTCCTATTTTTAAGTTACTATTATTAAATAACATATATTTATTTTTATTCGTATGATATACTTTTAAATTTCGTTCCATTTCATTTAACGTTTTCATCATTTCTTTTAATTCATCTAACGTTGTTAAACCAAGTGCTTCTTCTAATTCAGAAACACTATATGCTTTATTTTCTTTTTTTAGAAACTCTAATAATCTTTCTTCCATAGTCTCACCTACTATCATTATAGACGAAATTACTTATAAAATATAGTAAATTGTTAATTTCTTTACTAAACTTGACAAAAAAAGGTCTTATTTTTCAAGACCTATTTTTTACTTTTTCTCTTACTTTTTCTAATAATTCTTCTTCTGTATCGGCAATCACTGGAATATGATTCACAATCACAAATGGTTTGGTTCTACCAATTCCACATAAATTATGACAACGAATATCAATTTGTGCTTGCGGATCAATTTCTTTTAATTTTGGTACTAATGTTTTAATATTAGTACCTTTACACTTATCACATACTTTAAAAATCATATAATTATTTATCTAGTAGGATTTCTACGATATCTCCTGTTTTTAATAAATTCGCATTCGCATCATCTGTATCTAAGTGTAACTCTAAAGTAGATTTTTCTTGTTCTTTTACAAATACATCAAACAAAATGGCACTTTTTTCTCCAGATGTCTTTACTACTACTTTTTCTACATCTGTAAGTCCATAACGAATACGATCTTGTGGTGTAATATGTAAATGACGATTTGCTAGAATACAGCAATTTTCTTTTACAATACTTCCTTTAGGACCAATGATTTCTACTGTTTCACTATTTTGTAGATCTCCGGAATCTCTTACTGGTGGATTAATCCCTAATTTAATCGCATCAGATTTTGATATTTCTACTTGTGTATAATTACGAATTGGTCCAATCACTCTTACTTTTGAAAACTCTGATTTTGCTGTTTTAATCGTAACAAAAGAAGAACTAGCGAATTGTCCTGGTTGAACTAATTCTTTTACTACTTCTAGTTCACTATCTTCACCAAATAATAGTTTAAAGTCCTCTAAACAAAGATGGACATGACGATTTGATACCCCTAATTGTACTTTCATTTTCTACCTCCAACATGGGAATTATATCAAAATTAAAACTTGATAGCAAGATAATTTGTATATTTTTATTTCTAGTTCATATAGTTTAGTAAGAGGTGAAAAAATGAATCAAAATTCAAATAATATGTTTCCTGCTATGAATCAAGGATTTCCTGGTACTCCCATTTATACATCGAATGGAACTCCTACACCAAATCAACAATTAGCGCCTTCTTTAACAACTGCTGAACGTTCTTTTATTGAAAATATTTTACGTGGTAATAAAGGTAAACAAGTCGATATTTACATGACCTTTACTGATTCAACAGAATGGCGTGATCAAGTATTTTCTGGAATTTTAGAAGAAGCAGGTCCAGACCATATTATTATTAGCCAACCATCTACAGGAAACTGGTATTTATTACAAATAATTTATCTAGATTATATTAAATTTTCAGAACCAATTAATTATGGTCCAAAACCTTTTATAGGCTAATTAGCCTTTTTTTATTTGGAATGATATTGTACATTTAAATTAAGTTTGCTATAATGGATTAAGGTGATAGTATGACATTATTTATCATTTTATTAATTTTATGTATTCTAATTTGTTTACTTAGTATTTGGTATATTACAACTTATAATCGTTTTCAAAGTTTTGTTGTTCGCTTAAATGAATCAGAAGCAAGTATCGATACAACACTACGTAAACGTTTTGATTTATTAAATAAATCCATTAGTATTATCAAAGCAAATGCTGAAATCGAGGGAGAACTACTAGAAGATATTGTAAAACTACGTTCTCGTAAACTAACAAATTTTGAATTAGATCGAAAATTATATGATGCGATTAATGAATTTAATACCTATAAAGAAAAATATCCTGTTTTGATGACCAGTGAAAGCTTTGTTAAAATTGATACCGGTCTTGTTGAAACAGAAACAGAAATTTATGCATCACGCAAATATTACAATGATATTGTTACAGATTACAATAAATATATTCGTTCTTTCCCATCTAATATTGTTGGAAAATTATGTCATTTAAAAGAAAAAACTTATTTTGATGGAAAAGATATGAATGATGATATTTTAAATGATTTTAAACTATAAAAGTTTCAGATTGATTTTTCTGAAACTTTTTTCTTATTCTTTTTATAATAGTTACATTGTTCTTTTAATTTACAAGTATCACATAATGGATTTCTTGCTTTACAATAATATCGACCAAATAATAAAATTTGATGATGCATCTTATTTAACTTTTCTGGTGGAATTAACTTCGTTAATTTTTTTTCTACAGTTAAAACATCATCTTTTTCTCTAGCAAAACCAAGTCTTTTAGAAACACGTTCAACATGGGTATCAACAGCAATACAAGGTACATTATAAATATTACTTAGTACTACGTTTGCAGTCTTTCTTCCAACACCTGGAAGTTGTTCTAAATAATCACGGTCATTGGGAACAATCCCACCTACTTCTAATAATTTTTTAGAAATTTCAATCACATTTTTCGCTTTTTTAGAATATGTTCCAATTGGACGAATAATACGGATAATATCTTTGATATCTGCATTAGCAAAAGCTTCTAATGTTGGATATTTTTGAAATAAAATTTCCGTTACAGAGTTCACTCGCACATCCGTTGTCTGTGCAGAAAGCATGACCGCTAATAATAACTCATAATCTTTTGTATAATTTAGTTCACAGCGAGGATTAGGAATTAATTCATCTAAATACGCATAGAAAAAATCATTCATGGTCATTCAACCAATCATAGTCATATAACTCTGATTTTACTTCTTTCGCCTGTTTAAATTCTAATTTATTACGTTCCACATCCTCTTTTGTTTGAATCCCCTTCTTTTTCCATTCATATAAAATTTTATCGATATATCGTAAATTACTTACACCATTATAAATTGCTTCTTTTAAAGCGGCAATAATCAATTCTTCCTTAAAATTAACTTCTTTCCAACCATTAATAATTTCATATTCCATTGGTGATAACGTTCTACCAAATTCTTTTTCGAATAAATCAAATACATTCGTATTTTCTTCTACTTCTTTTTTTTCATTTACAATGAAAAACGCTAACTTATTGTATAAGCCATCAAAGTTAAGGGCTTCTTCTCGAATATTCTTATTTTGATATGTCTCTATTTTTAAAATATCTTTTCCTTCTAAACTACTAATTAATTCAAAGACTGTTGGTAACTCCATTTTTAAATCAAGACTAATTTGTTTTGGATTTAATACTAAATTGGTATTTAATAAATAACAAATTAGTATTAATTCTTGATCGGTTAATTTCATATCTTTATAACTAGTAAATAAAATTCTTGGTACTTGAATATTACTTTCTTTTAATAATTCAATCACTTTTTCTAACATGTGAATCACCCTATTACATTATATCATATTTTAAGAAATAAAAACATTTGTTCTTTTTTCTTTACAATAATTTTTTTATTTCCTTCAATAATTTAGTGAATGTTTGTTCTCTATTTTCAAATGTCTCAATATAATAATATTTTTTTTGTAAACATATTTTTTTATTTTCTGCATCAGTATCAGATAAATCATAGTAATGATTCATTAATTTTTCTTTACTCCATCCATAAGTATAATCTTCTTTCGTATCATATTCTTGGATTTTCTCGACAACTTCTTCTAATGAATGGTTTCCATGACCAAAGCAGATTACAATGTCATCACTACGTATCTCGCCAATGATATCATCTAAGTTAATAATTCCACCTTCTACAATACAAGCATTCTTACTAATATCGTGATTCCAATGAACAAATTCTCCAATAAATCTTGGTAAAATATTCTTTCTGGAATAACTTTGTCGGTTAATCATTTCTAATTCTGGTAACGAATAGTGGAAAGCATTTCTTACAGCATCCAAGGAAATTAGAGAATAATCTTCTAATTCTTTTTTTAACAAAATAGAAAATGTTGTTTTTCCACTTCTTGGTACTCCTAAGATATAAATATTTTTCATACAACCACCTCTATTTTTGTTTTACCGTAATTTATTTTATTTGTCAAATTTACTTTGGAATCATAACCGTATCATATCCTTCATGATTCCAAATAAACGTAATATAATTATTTTCCGGTATCGTAAAGGTATCAATCCACTGATTATAATTATTTAACCTTGTCTCTTTAGATACACTTGTATCATAAATAATTAATTTTGTCTTTTCTGAACTTTGAAAATCAATATCAGAACTACTTACATATATAAAATCACAAAATTGTAAATTAGCATGCTCTTCGGTTGCGATACAAAAAGTTTGTTCTTCAAAGGTTATTTCTACCATATCAGTACGATTTTTTATTTTCATATCATTTAAAATAGCATGATTTAATACTTGAATATTATGTCCTTTCATTTTACTTTTTTCCATTTCGGATAATACAAATACGTGATTAAGAGAAAGATTGTGGAAAACAGAAAATTCTGTTCGAAATTGAAATTGATTCACTATTTCAAGTATTAATAATTCATTTTGGTTTTGGTGATGTAATAAAATTCCTTTGGCATTATCGTTATTTAAGAACGTAATTCCTACTTCATTCGGATTTAACTCTATCATAATCTGTTCTAATCTTCGACTATAAATATTACTTTTTAAAAATAGAAAATAACATAATAATATCATAATAAACAGAATTTTCTTCATAAAAAAGCACCTACTTAACTGTACGTGCTAAAATGAATTTAATTCTTTTAATTTTCGTTTTTCTTCTTTTGTATATTCATACTTTCGAGTTGGGTCGATGATGTTCCATACTTCTAACAAAGAAAGTTCATTGGTTACTTTATCGATTTGTTCTAATTCTAACAATTCTATTAATCCATATTCGTTTAATAATTGGAACCCATACAAACGATTTTCACTTACTATCATACGATTTAATTCTTGTCTTTTTCGGTAATAGGAAAGTTCTTTCACAAGATGACGTTTCTCTTTCATCGCAGTTGATAATTCTTTATCAATGGTAAAATTTAAAACTGTCGCAAAGCGAATGGCTCGAAGAATTCTTAACGCATCCTCTTCTAGTTTTTCAAATGGATTACCAACTGATCGAACGATTCTATGATCAATATCTTTTCTAGCACCTAATAAATCTATATAACTACCTTCTTGATTCATACATAACGTATTCATAATAAAATCTCTTCGTAATAAATCTGTTTTTAAATCCGAAACAAATTCAATTCGTTTTGGAAAACGATGATTCACATAATCAAACTCTTTTCGAAATTGGGTAATTTCTAATTTTAAGTCATCTTTTACAACGATACTAGAAGCATAATTTGTTTTTTCCACTACAAACCATTCTTTCAATTTTTCAAGTGGCGCATTGGTACAAATATCAAAATCTGTACTCTTTTTTCCCATATAATAATCTCGTGGATATCCACCTACTAAATAAGCTTCATACCCATTTTCTTCTATCACTTTTAATACTTCTTTTACAATCGTATTCATATTACCACCTAAGAATGTTATAGCACACTCCTAACTTTTCGACAAGTATTCTTTATTTTGATAAATGATTTTTCCATCTTTTATCGTTTCTACTACATCAATATCTTTGATTTTTGTTTTGTCTACTTCTAATGGATTGTGACTTAAAATAACAAAATCAGCTTTTTTTCCTTCTTTAATACTTCCTTTTTCTTCTTCGGCAAACAACTGATAAGCAGCATTCACAGTAAATGCCTTTAATGCATCCAATACAGATATTCTTTGTTCTTCTCCAAGGATTCTACCTTTTCTAGTAATACGATTCACGGCATTATGAATACTAAACATCGCATTAGGGGTAATGACCGGACTATCTTGATGAATCGTAAAGGAAATTCCTTTTTCTAGTGCTGAATGGATTGGAGAAATTCTTTCAGCACGTGTTTTTCCTAATACCGATTCTGCATGATAATCTCCCCAATAATAGACATGATCTACAAAGAAACTAGCAAGCATCCCTAGTTGTTTCATTTTATCTAACTGGTCATCACGAATCGTTTGTGCATGAATAATAACTGGTCTTAGATCTTGATTGTTTTTGGTATCCTCTTTTGCTTTTTGATAACATCGTAATAATTGATCGATTGCCGCATCCCCATTACAATGAGTATGTAATGTTAAATTGTCTTGTAAACATTTTTTACAATAGTGATATACCTCTTCATCTGAGCAAATAGGAAATCCACGATAATCTTGTTCTTTCCCCTCAGGAATACGATAATATGGTTCGGTAAGCCAAGCTGTTTTTGCTTGTGGAGATCCATCTAAAAACATCTTCACTCCTCCAATATGATAATGATTTCCATTCTTCCTTATTTCGTTTTTCTGTAACGACTCAAGAAATGAGAAACTCACATAAAAAGTTACATCTAAAAATAATAAATTTTCACTTTCCGCTTTCGATAATAATGGATATGTTCTTTCATCCGTAAAACCATCTTGAACACTGGTATAACCATAAGAAGCATATAAGTTTTCTGCATCTAGAAAAGACTTTAATAATTTCTTCGGATTTGGTATACTCATTTTTGCTTTAATACTAGGATCTAAAAAGGCGTTTTCCTCTAATAATCCAGTTGGTTCATTGGTACCTGGAAAGCACGCAACAGTACCACCTTCAGGCACTGTATAATCACCTATATATCCTAATTTTTCTAAGGCAAGAGAATTACAAACACCTACATGACCAGAAGCATGTGTAATCGCAATGGGAATTTCAGTTGATACTTCATCTAAATCATATTTTGTTATTTCCTGCTTTCCTGTGAAACAAGTATTGTCATATCCTGTTCCCATTAGCCATTCATCTTTTTCTAATGTATGTGTCTCTAACCATTCTTTTAAAACTCGTTTTAAATCATCAACGGAATTTACATGACCACTAGGAGATGGTTTTAAATTAATCATTAAAAGGTCATAAGCTACTGCTGATAAATGACTATGTCCATCAATAAAACCTGGTAATAGCACATGATTTTGTAAATCTATTAATTCTGTATCATGATTTTTTAATTGTAAAATCTCTGATTCTTTTCCAACTTTTTTTATGATACCATCTACTACATATACTGCTTCTTGAATCAGTTCTTTTTCCATTGTTAAAATTGTTCCGTGGTAATAGATTTGTTTCATTTCATCACCTTTTCTATTCTTATTTATCATGTACAAAAAAGAGAAGATATTACCAATCTCCTCTTCATTTTATTAGTTTAAAGCGTCTTTTAATTTAGAACCTGCTTTTACACTAACTGCTACTCTAGCAGGGATTTGTAAACTTTCTCCAGTTCTTGGGTTACGTCCTACTTTTGCTGGTTTATTTTGTGCAGCGAAAGTACAGAATCCTGTTAAAGTTACTTTTCCTTCTTCTTTTAATCCTTTAATAACTCCGTTCATCATTGCTTCTAAAGCACGTGATGCATCAGCTTTTGTTAATCCTGTTTCTTCAACAATAAAGTCAACTAACATTGTTTTTGTCATTCTATTTACCTCCCTATTGTGTTAAGCTACTTTGCTTACAATCTAAGAATACCATTATTTTATTGTAATTGCAATATTTTTTTACACTTTATAACGTTTTATTCGTGATTTTAAAGAAAAAAATAGGCCTAAGTCTATTCTTCATCCTCGTCATCATCAGGAATAATAGAAAGATTTTCTAAATCATTATCTTCATCTAATGATTCATCATCATGAATTGTATCAATATCTTCTTCTACTTCTTCAGGAATTGTTTCTTCTTCCTCTTCCTCAGTTTCTTCTACTTCTTCCTCTTCTTCATCAACAACTAATTCAACAGAATGACGATCACGAATATCCCATTCGTTATTATCTAATAAAACAAAACGTTTATCAATTGTTAAAGAAGTATAATAGTCACCAATTTTAGAAGAATATTCTTCTTCTGTAAAACCTAATAAATTAGATATTTCTCTAAAAATAGTTGGTGTATTCATTGACTTATGTTTCTCAGTTAATAATAAATAGGTTAAATCTGTATAAGAAAGTAATTCAATTTCTTCTTTTGACATTTGGTTTAATTTCATCCCTATATTCCTCCTACATTTTCTCTGTTGCGACAACACCAATTAAATTTAATGCATTTTTGATGGTAATTGCCGTTGCTTTTATTAAATTAATTCTTTCTTTTGTACTCATTTCATCGTCTGTTAACACTTTTTCATGTGCATAGAACGTATGAAACAATCCTGCTAAATCGTATGCATAATTTGCAATAATATGTGGACTTCTCTTGATTGCGGCTAATTTTACCGTATCAGTAAATTCATATAATTTTGCAAGTAAATTTTTTGTATAATCACTTGTTAATGTTTGATATTGATCAAGTGGTTTTATATCTTGATTCCATCCGCTTAAAATCGAACAAATACGTGCATAAGCATATTCGATATAATAAACCGGGTTTTCATTTGATTTTTTGGTTGCTAAATCAAGGTCAAAATCTAGTTGTGTATCTAAGCTTCTAGAAGAGAAGAAATAACGCATTGCATCAGCACCAACTTCTTCCATTAGTTCTTCAATCGTTACTGCATTACCAGTACGTTTACTCATTTTTACTTCTTCTTTTCCACGTACTAAACGAACCATTTGTAAAATTTCAACATCTAGTTTATCTGGATTATTACCAAGCATGGCAATCGATGCTTTTAAACGTGGTACATAACCATGATGATCGGCACCAAATACATCGATTAATTCATCAAAACCACGATCATACTTATTTTTATGATATGCGATATCTGGTAATAAATAAGTATTTGTCTTATCTTTTTTAATTAAAACACGATCTTTTTCATCACCAAAGTCACTCGTTTTTAAGAAAACTGCACCGTCTTCTTCATAAGTATATCCCGAATCAATTAATTGATGTAATACTTGATCTAGAGCTCCACTATCATAAATTGATTGTTCACTCGTCCAAACATCAAATTCAACACGGAAATTTTTCAAATGTTCTTTTATTTTTCCTAATAAATAGTCTAATCCTTTTTTTCTAAATACTTGGATATCCGTAATATCTGTTCCAAGTTCTTCCTTCATTTCTTCAGCAATCTTAATAATTTCTTTTCCGTAATATCCATCTTCTGGCATATTTTCTTCTCTACCACAAAGTCCTTCATAACGTGCTTGAATAGAATTTTGTAAATTTGCAATTTGATTTCCAGCATCATTAATATAATATTCACGAGTTACATCAAAGTTCGTAAAAGATAAAATTCGACTAAGAGAATCTCCATAACTAGCACCTCTTGCGTGCCCTAAGTGTAAAATTCCAGTTGGATTTGCACTAACATATTCTACGTTAATTTTTGTTCTATTCCCAACATTAGAACTACCATAACGATCTTCTGCTTCTAAGATTGTATTAATATTTTCAAATAAATAATCATTCTTTACATAAAAATTGATAAATCCTGGTCCAGCAATCTCTACTTTTTCAATATAATCTGCTGTTAATTGTTCCACTAATTCACTAGCAATTTCTCTCGGATTCTTTTTTAATGTTCTAGCTAATTGCATCGCAATATTAGACGCATAATCTCCATGTGATGTATCTTTTGGTATTTCTATCACGATATTATCCGCATCCACTTTAATTTCATTGTCTTGTAAGACAGTTGCAATTAACTCTTTTAGTTTTTCTTTCATTTTATCACCTCATAAACTAAATCATAAGTATATTCTCCTAAGAATTCTCCACCTAACGTTAAATCATAAGTAATTTTTATTTCTTGATCCGTTATCAATAATTCCTTCGTTTTAATTTCTGCATCAAGTATCATAGAATACGGTATTATTTTATGCATTCCACTCGTCTTTTGATGAATAGAAAATGGCAAAATAAGTTCATATTCTGGACAACTCCGCTTTAAAATCACTTGATCATCCTTTTTTTCAAGGATTACTTGTAACTCTTTTTCTTGATAAATAATTTTGTTGTTTTGTAAAATTCCTTTGCCCATAACATTGTGATTGGTTTCTTTTCCAATCAACTTTGCTTTTACTTCAATTTTAGGCATAATCTTACCTCTTTCATTTATTCGAAAGTAATTATAACATAAGTTTTTAAAAATTGCACTCATATTTTTAACTTTTTTTATAATACTATACATAGATGGGAGTGAGTTATGAAAAAGTTTAAAATTTTTTGTAAATGGTGTGGCATTTTTTTACTCGGTTGTTTTTTATTTTATGTCGGTCTTTATGTATATGCGAAAATGTTACCAAAGTTACCAATTGACAAAGCAAACCGCTTTTATTTCTATGATGAAAATAATAAAGTATTTGAAACTGGAAACAATCAAGAATGGGTAAAATTAGATGATATTTCTCCTTATTTAATTCAAGCGACTATCGCAATTGAAGATAAAAATTTTTATCATCATAAAGGATTTGATTATCTACGCATTATGAAAGCAATGTATCGTAATATTACAAGTGGGAAAAGATTAGAAGGTGCTTCTACTATTTCTCAACAATACGCAAAAAATTTATTTTTAGATTTTGATAAAACATGGAAGCGAAAAATTGATGAAGCATGGCTTACCATACGTTTAGAATCACATTATAGTAAAGATAAAATATTAGAAGGATACTTAAATACCATTAATTATGGTGGAATATTTGGTATCGAGAATGCTAGTAAGTATTATTTTAATAAATCTGCGAAAGATTTAACGATTGCAGAAGCAAGTATTTTGGCTGGAATTCCCAAAGATCCTTCCTATTACTCACCAATCGCCAATGAAGATGCTGCAAAACAACGACAAAAGTTAATTTTATCGGCAATGGAAAAACAAAATTATATTACGGAAGAACAGATGAATAAAGCATACAAAAAACAACTTACCTATCATGTAGATAAAAAAGAAAAAGAATTAAAAATGTTAATGTATTATCAAGATGCAGTGATGAAAGAATTACAAAGTATCAAAACCATTCCAGCTTCCTTTTTAAAAACAGGAGGACTTAAAATCTACACCAATCTCGATATGGAAGCACAAAAAACAATGGAAGAAAATATTGATAAATATTTAGAATATAATCCTAAGTTACAAGTCGCAAGTGTTATTATGGATCCGAAAAACGGAAAAATAAAAGCCCTATCGGGCGGTAGAGATTACTCGAAAAGTCAGTTTAATCGAGCGACCAGTGCGAATCGTCAAGTGGGTTCCACTATGAAACCAATTTTATATTATGCTGCCTTAGAAAATGGTTTTACTCCTTCTACTACTTTTACCAGTGAAAAAACAACGTTTACTTTTTCTGAAAATAAAACTTATAGTCCCGAAAATTATAATAAAAATTATCCCAACAAACCAATCAGTATGGCAACTGCACTTGCTTACTCGGACAATATTTACGCAGTAAAAACACATATCTTTTTAGGTGAAAACACCCTTGTTGAAACAGCAAAACGAGTTGGAATTGAAACAAAGTTAAAAGCTAATCCATCTTTAGCATTAGGAACTGGTGAAATTAACCTATTACAAATGATGGAAGCATACGGAACATTTGCCAGTGAAGGATATAAAATAGAACCATTTTTGATTCGTAAAATTACCGATTCTAACGGTACTGTATTATATAAACATAAAGAAAAAAAAGAAAATGTTTTAAATAAAAGTATCGTTTACGTACTAAATGAAATGCTAACAAGTTCCTACTCAAAAGAATTTATTGATTATAATTATCCAACCTGTATTAATATTGCTCCTAAAATTACCAAAAAGTATGCGATAAAAACAGGAACAACTACAACAGATCATCTTATCTTTGGTTATAACAAAGACATTATTATGGGAATGTGGGCTGGATATGACGATAATTCTGAATCAGAGGTAAAAGATGGGAATAGTATTAAAAACGTTTGGGTTGATACCGTAGAACACTTATTAAAAGAAAAAGAAGGAAATTGTTGGTATGAAATTCCAAAAAATGTAGTAGGAGTAATTGTTAATCCAATTACTGGGGAAATCACAACGGAAAAAGATAAAAATAAAAAAATGCTCTACTATATCAAAGGAACCGAACCAACCATAAAAGAAAAACAATTAGATGATTTAATTCCAAGCGCTAAAACGGAGGAAAACACAAATTAATTTGTGTTTTTTTCGTACAATTGATATTCCTTCTCTAAATAAAAGACAATCTTTTGTAACAAGCGATTTGTCCCGGCAATTAATAAAGCATCTATCATTGTTGGTGCTTGGACAATTAAAATAAATTTCTCATATAAATATTTTTCACGTTGCATCTTTTATTCCTTCTTTCTTATCAATGGTTCGTTTTATCTTTTCTATCTCAATTAATTTTAACTCAACAACCTTTTCCACAAACGATACTGTACATCCAGCTTGTAATAAATTTTTCGCAATCTTTTGTTTTATTTCTATACTATTTTTTTCTAATAAGTATGTAATTGTATCATTGGTAGAATGTGACAACCGTTTATATTGAATTCGTTTACTATGATAATTCCATAAAGTTAAAAATTCCAACATGTTTTTTTCTCCCATACAAATACTTCTTCCTTCATCAACTGTTTTACATTGCAATAACCGAATCCAACGTTCAAAAAGATTTAATTCATAATAAGATTTTTCTTGTAAAATTTGATTTAATGAAGAAAGATATAAAATATGAATATCAAAACTATCCTCCATTGGTTCTAATTTTTCATTTTTCAAATAATAATGGGCAATTGGATTTTCTCTCACTCCTTCTTTAAAATTTAAGATAATTTGTCCGATTTTATAAGTATTTTCTTCTTCTTTCTGATTCCAATAATATTTCGCAAAATCAAGAAAAGAAGCATCAAACTTATTCTCATTATGAGTATCATCACTAAATTTAATTTCATAAAAATAGGTTTTCTTTTCTTGCTTGAAAGAAACATGAATTCTTCTTTTTACATCAGAATTTTTTGTAAAATCTTTTGCAGATAAAATCGTCAATGTCGTAATTCTATTTTTTCCGTGAAAACTAAAATAGGCATTTAAAAAGGCAATCAAATAAATTACGGTATTACTACTTTTCCATAATAATGGATATAATTCTTTATCTATTACTGGGATTAAATTGTGATATTGCATATTTTTATTCCTCCTTGTACTCACAATGTAACATAATTAAGAAAAAAAGAAAAATCAATATTTTCAAGTTTCTACAATAAGAATAACATAATTTTTATAATTCTTATGATAAATAAAAGTAAATCTAAGCAGAAGTTTTCTGTTTTTTCATTCAACAAAAAAAGAATCTAATTATTCATAGATTCTAATCTTTTTAAAACCGTTTCTTTTCCAAGTAAATGAATCGTATTTGGAAGTTCTGGACCATGCATAATTCCTGATACTTGAATACGAATTGGCATAAATAACATTTTTCCTTTTACATTCGCTTTTTCTTTTGTATTTTGAATTGCTAAATTAATATTTTCTACTGTCCAATCTTGAATATGATGAATTTCTTCAGTAAAAATACGAATCGTATTAGAAATTCCCTCTTGTTTCATAAATTCTTGACATTCTTCATCCCAAGCAATTTCTTCATTAAAGAATAAAGCCGTTTCTTCTACGATTTCTTTTCCATAACTAATATGATTTTGATAAAGTAATACAAGTTCTTTTACCCAGTTATCACTCTTGTTTGTTAAATCGTATGCTTCTTTTAAATGTGGTACCGTAATGTTTAATAATGCTTCTGGATCTAGTTTTTTAATATAATGAGCATTTACCCATTGTAATTTTTTAATATCAAATACAGCTGGTGCCTTACTAATTCTTTTTGGATCAAATATTTTTACTAATTCTTCTAATGTAAAAATTTCTTCATTTGTTTCTGGAGACCAACCTAACATTGCTAAATAATTTACAATTGCCTCTGGTAAGTAACCATCATGATATAAATCCATGAAAGAGGCATCTCCATTTCTCTTAGATAATTTTTTACCATCACTACCATTTACCATTGGAAGATGTACATAAGTAGGTTTTTCCCATCCAAATGCTTCATATAATAAATTATATTTAGGAGTAGACATTACATATTCATTTCCTCTTGCTACATGAGTAATTCCCATTAAATGATCATCAATTACATTGGCAAAATTATAAGTAGGAAATCCATCAGATTTTAATAAAATTTGATCTTCTAAGATTCTATTTTCCACACTAATTTTTCCATATACTAAATCTTCATAAACACTAACACCATCTTTTGGCATCTTTTGACGAATAACGTATGGAACTCCTGCTTTCATTTTTTCTTCAATTTCTTCTTTTGATAAATTTTTACAATGACCATCATACATAAAAGCAACTTTATTTTCTTCTGCTTGACTTCTTAATTTATCTAATCGTTCTGGTGTACAGAAACAATAATATGCATGCCCTTTTTCTACTAATTCATGAGCATATTTTTGATAGATATCTAATCGTTCACTTTGTGTATATGGTCCATACTTTCCTGGGTTATTTGGACCTTCATCAAAATTTAATCCACATAAACGGCAAGTGTCATAAATAAACTCTACTGCCCCGTCTACTTTTCTTGTTTGATCCGTATCTTCAATTCGAAGTAAAAAATCTCCATTATCATGTTTTGCTAATAAATATTCAAAAATTGCACTCCTTAAATTTCCTACATGCATAAATCCTGTTGGACTTGGTGCATAACGTGTTCTTGTTTTCATACTATCATCACCCGTAAACATTTTACCATATTTTATAAAAAAATAGTAAAAAAAGTACGGAAACACAAAAAAAATCGGCTTCTAGTCGATTTTAATTTGTTTTTTTGTATACGTTTCCTCTGTAATTTCTGGAAAATGAATCGTTAGAATACCATCTTTATACTTTGCTTTAATATTGGTTACATCAATATCACCAACATAAAAACTACGACGATACATACCACAGTATCGTTCTTTTCTAATATATTCTCCGTCTATTTCATCATCACTAACTCGATTCGCTTCTACCGTTAAATATCCCTTATGATATTCAATTTTAATATTTTCTTTCTCCATTCCTGGTAGATCAATTTCAATACAATATTCTCCGTCATTTCTACTAATATCAGCTTTCATCATTGTATAATCACGCTCTAATAAAGTTTCATCTAATAAGTTCATATAATTATGAAAAAAATTATTTTTCGCATCTAACATGTTACCATCTCCTATCTTTATTATGATAGAAAATAATAGAAGTATACAAAAATAAGAATGCACAAATGCATTCTTAAATTGTTCTTCCTTGTGTTAAAGTATCTTGATACTGTAATACTTCTTCTACTTGTTTATTATAATAATCTGTTGTTTGTAAATTTGGATAATCAAAAGTTGAATCTTTCATATATTCTGAGCCAAAGAAATAACCTACGATTTCTTTCACTTTCCCCATTTCATTAGCAAAAGCAAACATTTCTTTATAAATATCATCTAATTCATGGGTTCCTGAGATGTAACTACGATTCGTAATATCCATCACTCTTTTCATACTATCTAATCGATTCATAACTATTCTCCTTCATTCACTCTATCAATAATCAAACTTGGATTATTCTGAAAAAATGCTTCTTTTAACACTTCATCACCAACAATTTTTCCAAATAAATTAGCAGCAATAATTTCATCTGTATAATAATCATGGTCTTCTGAATTACCAACTAACATATTTGCAATTCCAGCAATATACCCAATGTTAAGTGCTAAGAAACTGCCATCGGCATCGAATCCCGTCATTCCATTATTCGTAGCAATTAAACGAATGACAATGTTCATTAAAAGATTTTTTGTATCTTTTACTTTTTCCAACTCTTTTGGATTAATAGTTAACTTATTTAACTTAGCGTTATAATCAAGTGGAAGTCTTTGAATAAAGCGATTGGTTTTTTCAATTTTTAATGTTTTTAAGTTTTGACATAAGTTTTTTAAATCAACTTCAGGAAATGTCTTATGAAAAATTTCAACTAATTCTAATACATTTTCTTGAAAGTCTTGATCTAATCCCTTATTTTTACTCATTGCTTCCTTTACCACTAATAAATCCATAGTATCACCCTAATATTCCTTAAGTAATATTATATCACATGTTTTCCCATTTTCAAGTTAAATTTTTCTGTTTTACTTACAAAACAAAAAAACTGTCAATCGACAATTTCTTTGCGTTTCATTCACATTTAAGATGGAATAGAAGTCGTTTTCAAAGCTCTAATATGACATTCTTTCTTATTATTTAATAATGCTTCAATGATTTGATTTTCAATATAATCTAATATAATTTTGTTTAATTTTCTGGCACCAAACTCTTGATAATTTGCCTCAACAATCATTTCTTCTATTACATTATCATCCACCCTTACATTTATATTTTTTGATTGGTATTTATCCACAACTTTTTTTAATTTTTCCTCTACTAGTTTACGAATGGTTTCCACACCCAATTTTTTAAAGACAATCACTTGGTCAATACGGTTAATAAAAGGAACACTAAAGAATTCTTTTAGTTTTGTTATGACATTACTTTCTTTATATTCTGTAAATCCAATGTTAATATCATGGAACCCAATATTCGAAGTCATCACAATTGTAACATGATCAAAACGAATGATTGATCCTTTTGAATCTTTTATTTTTCCTTCATCTAAAATTTGTAAAAATAAATTAAGAATAGAAGGATGTGCTTTTTCTATTTCATCTAAAATGAGTACACTATATGGTTTATTTTTAATTTCATCTAAAATATTGCGATGATCCATATATCCTACATATCCTGGAGGTGCCCCTACGATTTTACTAACTGTATGAGCTTCACTAAATTCACTCATATCAAGTTTTATCACATTGTTTTCTCCAACTAAATGTTTTGCGAAGACCTTGCTTAGTTCTGTTTTTCCTACTCCAGATGGTCCACAAAATAAGTAAGAATAACAGCGGTTTTCATCTTGATATCCAAGTTTAATTCTTTTGGCAATTTTAATGACTTCTGATACTGCTTGATCTTGTCCCATAATCCTTTCTTTTAAGTCTTCTTCAATTTTTTCTATTACCATTTTATTGTCTTGCAATAATTCGTAAACTGGAATTGATGTTTTCATATGTACAACACTCGCAATATCTTCTTTTGTCACATTTTTCACATGACTCTTTTGATATAATTTCAATTCTAATTCATTTAATTCATTCATCCATTTATTTTCTTCATCTTTGAAATGGGATGCCAGTTTAAAGTCATCATTCATAATTGCTTCATTTTTTTGTTTTCTTACAGCTTGTAATTTTTTATTATATTCATTATATTGTTTCAATTCTTTACTTTCTTTTAAACT
This sequence comes from uncultured Bacilli bacterium, assembly GCA_944358795.1. Lineage (GTDB taxonomy): Bacteria > Bacillota_I > Bacilli_A > RF39 > UBA660 > MGBC107952. The sequence continues at coordinate 26,452 of CALVRW010000042.1, forward strand.
TACCCTTGCACATACTTCATCCATAATATCAATCGCCTTATCCGGTTGATTTCGATCATAAATATAAGTATCACTTAGACGAATGATTAAATCGATCATCTCATCACTGATTGATACAAAATGATATTTTTCATAAATTGGTTTTAACGTTGTTAAAATTTCTTTTACTGTTTCTTTTGTTGGAACTTCTATATTTACTTTTTGGAATCTCCTTTCTAAGGCACTGTCCGTTTCAATATGTGTTTTATATTCAGCTGTTGTTGTTGCCCCAATACATCGTAATTTTCCTCTAGCTAGTGCCGGCTTAAATATATTCGAAGCATCAATTGCTCCTTCAGCTCCTCCAGCTCCAACAAGTGTATGTATTTCATCAATAAAAAGAATAATATCATCATGATCTTCAATTTCTTTTAATATTTTACGCATACGATCTTCAAATTCGCCACGATATTTTGTTCCGGCTACCGTTGTTGCCATATCAAGTGAAATAATTCGTTTATTTTTTAACATCGGTGGTACTTCACCAAAAGCAATCATTCGGCTTAGTTCTTCGACAATCGCCGTTTTTCCTACTCCAGCATCCCCAATTAATAATGGATTATTTTTGGTTCTTCTCATCAAAATTTCAATGACACGTTTCATTTCTTTTTCTCTACCAATTACTGGATCAAGTTGTCCATCTCTTGCTTTTTTCGTTAAGTCTACCCCTAACTCTTCTAACAATAATTTATCCCCTTCTCTCGTTTTATGACTAGAACTAAAATGATAAGAAAATTCTGAATATAATTCATCTAAATCAATTTCTAATCCTACCATAATTCGAATGGCAACACCTTCTCCTTCTTCTAATAAACTGGCAAACAAATGAGAAATTGTTACTTCACCATGATTATTTTCTTTCGCATCAATTACCGCATTTTCCATGACTCTCTTTAATAATGGGGTATATAAAAACCAATTACTTTCTTTTGATCCAACACCTACTATTCGAATAATTTCTTCTTTTAATTTTTTATAATCTAAATGATATTGTTTTAATTTTCGTGAAATCGGATTATCACTCTTTAGGATTGCTAATAACAAATGTTCACTTCCGACATATGGATGTTTTAATGCATACATTTCTTCTTTTGCTCTTACTAAAATACCGCGTGCTTCTTCTGTAAAATTTCCAAACATAACTTTCTCCCTTCCATCGTTATCTTACTACAAGAAAAGTGCATATTATGTCTGATTTAGGGACAAACAAAAAAATAGTATTTCTAATACTATTTCGTCAATTTTTTTATCTTACATTGAATTTTATATTCTTTTTTCATAAGATTATCTTCTCTTCTTTGTAATTGGCGTTCCTTCCATCTTTCAATAAACGTATATTCTGATGGATTACTTTTCATTACAAGATATTTTACCTGTTTTTCTGTATTCATTTTTTTAATCTGTTCTTGTGTATCTTCTAATTGTCGTTCATAAATTACTAGCTTTTTCATGTAGATCCTCCCATCAACGTTTATGTATTTTATCACAGATTGTTATAGAATACAAATATTCTCTATTATTTTTTTAATTTTGCTTCCCATTCGTTTTCTTTAAATCCTACTAATATGAAATGATCAAAAATAAGAAGTGGACGTTTTATTAACATCCCATAATTACTTAATAACGTTAATTTTTCCTCTTCACTCATCGTTTCTAATTTATCTTTCAGTCCAAATTCTTTATATAAGTTACCACTTGTGTTAAAAAACTTTTTAATAGGATAACCACTCATTTCTAAATATTTTTTTAACTCTTCTTTTGTTGGTGTATCTTTTGTAATATCGCGGTCATCAAATTCATATTGATGTTCTTCTAACCATTTTTTTGCTTTCTTACAGGTTGAACACTTTGGATACTCTATGAATTCCATATAATCTTCCTCTCATAATAAAGTCAAGTATTTTCTATACAAAACTTTATAATTTTTTATTTTTTTATTTATTTCAGTTATTTTTTTAACTAATTTTGATTCCTTCTTTCTATTTTATTTCATTAGTTTTTTAAATTCTACTGGAACTGGTGCTTCAAATCGATACTTCTTTTTCGTAATTGGATGAATAAATCCTAGTTCTTTTGCGTGTAATCCTAATCTTTTTATAGGATTCGTCTTTGCCCCATACTTCTTATCCCCTGTAATAGGATATCCAAGTTCCTTCATATGAACACGGATTTGATTTTTTCTACCGGTATCTAATAATACATTTAATAATGTATAACCATTTTTTACTTTCATTACTTGATAATGTGTAATTGCTAATTTTCCTTCTTTTTTATTTTTTGTAACATATACAAGCTTATTTTTATTTTCTTTTAAATAGTTTTTAATCGTTCCTTGTTTTTCACTTACATTTCCTTCAACAATCGCAAAATATTGTCGCTTTGTAATGAAATCATTCCAATTTTCTTGTAATACTTCTTTTAACTTTTCATTTTTCGTAAAAAGTAAAATTCCAGAAGTATCTTGATCTAAACGATGGACAACATAAATATTGTCTTTCGGATTTCTCGCTTTTACATGTTCTTTTACCATATGATAAGCCGTATTTTCTTTTTCCTTTTCAGTTGCTACCGTAAGTAATCCCGCTGGTTTATTAATAACAACAAACTCATTATCTTCATATAAAATTGGTAACGCTTTCTTCTTTTTATCCAGTACTACTTTTCCAAATACTAATTTTACTGTCATTCCAGGCTTTAATTTTACATTATATTTTGTCGTAATAACATCATTTACTAAAATATTTCCATGTGTTAAAAAAGATTTTACCTTTTTCTTAGGGTAAGAATCTAATGTTTGATATAAAAATTCAAGTAACAAGGATTCTTCTTGTACTTTCATCACGATCATATTTTGTTTTTTCATACTTCACTCCAAACTTTATTATAATAATTGTAATCCAAAGTAAGCAAGAATGATAACACCTAGAATAATACGATACCATCCAAATATTTTGAAATTATGTTTTTTAATATAATCCATTAAGAAACGAATTACAATAATTGATACAAAGAAAGCAGATAACATTCCAATGAGTAAAATTATTAATTCTGAACTTGTAAAGGCAATACCAAATTTTACAATCTTTAATAAACTAGCCCCAAACATAACTGGGATTGCTAAAAAGAAAGTAAATTCTGCTGCTACGGTACGACTTACACCAATCATAAGTCCACCAAGAATGGTTGCTCCAGAACGTGATGTTCCTGGAAAAATAGCGGCGATTAATTGGAAAATTCCAATTAAAATAGCGTCTCTATATGTAATATCATCTAATTTTGTAACACGATCCTTTTTATCTTTATTACGATTTTCAATTACTAAAAATCCAATTCCAAATAAAATTAACATTGTTGCGACAACAACTGAATTATATAGATATTTTTCTAATATTTCGTCAAATAAAATTCCAATCACTGCTGCTGGTAAACATGCAACAATAATTTTAAACCATAACGTCATAATATCCATTTTAATAAATGATTTTTGATTCTTCTTTGAAGATAAATTGAATGGGAAAATTTTATTCCAAAATAATAACACAACGGCTAAAATTGCCCCTAATTGAATGACTACTAAAAATAAATTCCAAAACTCTTCTGATACATTTAAAGAAACAAATTCTTCTAATAAAATCATATGTCCCGTACTACTAATCGGTAACCATTCCGTAATTCCTTCTACAATTCCAAACAGAATTGATTTTAATATTTCTATAAATTCCATTTTATCCCTCTTTCTTATTCTATTTTACTATATTTCACCTAAAATATTAATTCCTTTTCATTGATACATGATATTAATGTCAACTGTTCCATTAATTCCATCAACTTTCCCTTTATCTGTTAATTGCCAGAATTTATAATCTCCGGTATAACTCGTCTGATCAACATAATGTGCTAACCAAATATCATAGTTTGTAGGAAACCAAATATTTTCTAAATAAGTTTTACTACTATAAAGCATTCCCTCATATCCATTTTTTTCTACTTCTTCTAAAAATGCTTCTGCCATACTCGTTAATCCAAAGAAACTAAGTTTATAATCATTGAAGTAAGCCCAATCTTCCCAATCATAAGCAATTGGTAGTGTCACTTCATAATCTTTTATTTGTTCCAAGACCCATCTCGCATCTTCTTTTGCTTCTTTGATAGAAGAAGAATAAGAATAGAAATAAATTCCAACATCAATATCATGCTCATTCGCACCTTTGATATTTTGAACAAATTTCTTATCGACAAAATATTTTTCTTCATCCCCTGTATAACTACCTACACGAATAATAATAAATTCTACTCCTGCTTTTTTTATTTTTTCAAAATCAATATCGCCTTGCCAAGAAGATACATCAATTCCAATTTTGGTGTGATCCGTTTTATATTTTTTTACAACATCAGAAAATTGTACATAGTTGATTGTTGGTACCTGCTTTGATTCGCCATTATTTTTTGGTTCATATACATGTAATGTAAATGGATGTTCTACTTTATTTCCACTCTGGTCTTCAGCTTTGAATACTAAAGGATAACTTCCTTCTTTCTTAACATCATAATTTCCAACAACCTGACACTTTGGTGTATTGTCATAGTTATCTCCACATAAAATCTTTTTTGATAACGCTACATCTTCTCCTTTTTTTATAGAATATGAGCTACCTAACCAAATCATCGGTTCAGTTGTATCCACTACTTCAATTTGAAAAGAATATGGTATTTTAATATTTTCTTCATTTTTATAATGAAAGGTAATATTCTTTTTTCCTAATTTTGTCGTATCAATTTTTTTATCATCTAATAGCGTTCCATTGATAGAATGAATAAAATCGGATATCTTTTTATTATCATAAACTTCTACTGATAAATCATCTACCAACATTACTTCAATTTTCGCAGTCTTCAAACGAATATATTGATAAATTTGAACAAGTAAAAAACTACTCATTAAAATCCCAATGATAAACATCATAATGATTGTTTGTTTTTTTCTATTCATAGGTCCTCTTTTCTAGTCGCTATCGACATTTTACGAAAGTTTACGACACTTTTATTTTATAAAAATATTACCATTTATATCTATTTTATCATAAAATATTTCATTCGTACATTTTGTTGACAAGATTGGAATGTAAAACTGTTGTTTACTCCAATTTTATAAGAAATCTAGGTCAGTTTTAAGTAAAAATCACCTAAAAAACCTTCTTTCTATCTCATCTTTTTTTTTACTTTTCTTCTAATAACCAATCAACTACATTAATTTTGGTAATACCATCATAATCCGCTTCTAAATCCATATCTAACGTTAATAAATATTTTGGATAATGATCCCCAGTTTTTTGTAAAGAACGCAATTCTCTCTCTAGTACCTTTTCATCTCTAACAGTTAAAGCGACTTGGTAATATTTGAGTCCCTCACGATTTTCCGCAACAAAGTCCACTTCTAACTCATCAACTTTACCAACATAAACTTTGTAACCTCTTCTTAATAATTCTAAATATACGATATTTTCTAAAATGTGTCCCATATCTCGATCAGCTTTTTTTCCTAATAGATAACTTCTTAGTCCTGGATCAACAGCATAATATTTATAATCTCTTGCCAACAAATTCTTTCCTTTTACATCAAATCTTTCTGCTTTATATATTAAGAAACTTTCTAAAAAAGCGGTTATATAATTTTCAACTGTATGATTACTGATTGCAATACCTTTACTTGTTAGCGTATCACTTATTTTTTTCGTTGAAATAGGACTTCCTACACTATCAAAAATAAATTTTAAAATACTTTCTAATAATAGTTTATCTTTTATATTATTTCGAGCCATTATATCTTTATAAACGATTGTTGAAAAGATTCCATCTAAATATCGATCTATATCATTTGGATTCGTTTGTAATATATTTATATTTCCTGGCATACCACCATTTTTCATATAATTTAGAAATAATTGTTGATAATTTGTTTCATCAAAAGCTGTTATATATTCTTTAAATGATAAGGGTAACATTTTGATTTCTATATATCTTCCGGATAATAAGGTAGCAAGTTCACCAGATAATAAATATGCATTAGAACCAGTTATATATAAATCAACATTTTTCTTTATATATAAACTATCTACCGCTTTTTGAAATTCAGGTACATTTTGAACTTCATCTAAAAATATATAATATTGTTTTTTTGAATCTATTTTATCATTAATGTAATGATACAAGTCTTTATAGTTCTCAAATTCATAATCGACACTCTCTAAATTTATTTTTATAATTTGGTCATCCTCAATCTTATTTTCTTTTAAATAATTAATATATAATTCAAATAAAGTAGATTTTCCACATCTTCTAATACCGGTAATTACTTTGATTAAATCCTTATCTTTCCATCGTATTAACTCATTAAGATATTCTGTTCTTTCTATCATAATTTCACCTCTAATATCAGTATATAACAAACTTTATGTTTGGTCAACTTTTGGAAAAAAATTTCCAAAAGTAATGCTTTTATACAACTTTTGGAATTTTACTAAATACTATTAGTTTTTCTAACAACTATTAAATTTTATATGTCATTATAATTCAAATATATTTACTTGCTTCTTTGATACTAAACTGATTCTTGCAATTTTTATATGTATTGATAAAATTTTGATTTACTAATGTGCTAGAAATATATTTTTTCATAGCACCCAATGCATCGATAATATGAACATTATCTTTAACTGCAATATCACCGTAAGAAAACTAAATAGCATCATTATTCCTTGCTCAGTTAAAGCATGTGGTAAACTCCTTTCACCATCATGCACTATCTCATTCTTAAATTCGAGATCTCAATTTGTGTTTTCAAGTTGATTACCTCTTGCTACAAAGATCTTTTTTTCAATTATTATATTATTTTTTAACATCAGCTTATTCGTAACCAAAAACCATCCTTTATAATTTTAATTATACAATACATACTATCCAACTAGTATGAGGAAACATATGCTCCACAAACATCCATCATATTTTTTCTCAAAATTTAGTTAAATAGCAATTTTCTATTTTTTTATCCTTTTTCGAACCCCAATAAATAGTTAATTTTCTCTTTATTAATAAGTGTTATCGTCTACTTAATACGCATACACATTCTACATGATAAGTATTCGGAAACATGTCTACTGGGGTAATCATCTTCACATTGTATTTTTCTTGTAATAAGTTTAAATCTCTTGCTAACGTAATTGGATCACAAGAAACATATACAATCGTTCTAGTATTCCATGTTAATAATTTTGCTACCGTGTCTTTATCTAATCCTTTTCTTGGAGGATCGACAATTACAATATCTGGTTTCAATTTTAATTTTTTTACAACCTTACCACAATCTCCACAAACAAATTCAATATTCGTAATTTGATTTCTTTTTTTATTTTTTAGCGCATTACGAACTGCATCTGGATTAATTTCAATTCCATATACTTGTTTGGCAAATTTACTTACATAAATTCCAATCGTTCCAGTTCCACAATATAAATCTAATACGACGTCTTCTTTCGTAATTCCTGCATTCTCTACTACTTTTTGATACAACTTTTCACACTGTTCTAAATTCACTTGAAAAAAGGAACTTGGAGAAACTTCAAATTGATAGTCTCCAATTGGGAAACAAAGATAATCTAACCCATAAATTGCTTTTTCATTATGACCACGCTTTAAAATAATGGACGTTGCGACATCTTTTAACGTCGAAATAACTTTTTGTTCTTCTAAAGCATCATTTATTTCTAAAATTACCATCACTTCTTCAATCTGTTCATCTGTCTTCACAACGACTTTCTCAATATGTTGTAATGGTAGTTTTTTTACTTGTTTTAATACTTCATTGATTTTAGGTGTTGCGATATAACAATAATCAATTGGAATTAGATGATAACTCTTTTTTCCATAAAATCCGACACAGTTATCTACTTGAAATGTTACCTTATTTCTATAATTTAAAGGATGATTACTAAAAATAATCGGTTTTACTATTTTTGAGTCTATATGTGCAAATTTTTGCATAATTTCAATCACTTTTTCTTGCTTATATTGTATTTGATCTTCATAACGAATATGCATCAAGTCACAACCACCACATACTTCAAAGTATGGACAAATTGGTTTTATCCGTTTCTTACTAGAAATTATAATTTCTTCTACTTCACCAACACCATATTTTTTCTTTTCCTCTACTACATTTACTTTTACCACTTCTTCAGGTAATGCATTGGGGATGAAAAATGGTTTATCGTTGATTCTAGCAATTCCTCTTCCTTGATGATCTAATTTTTCTATTTTGATATCTTCCATAGTTCCACCTAATTTCTCTTTCAATTATACACAAAAATGAGGAAAAATTCTACTAAACACGCATGACATTTTCCGTTTTATACAAGATAATACTAGGTGATCAAAATGAATTTATTTATTACTGGTGCAAGTAGTGGAATTGCAGCATCCGTTATTCAAAAAATACCAACAGAACATAAAATTTACGTGAGTGTTCATACGAAGAAACAATTAGAACTTATTCAAAAACGATATCAAAACGTATCTAACATTCAATGTCTAAAAATGGATATTACTAATTCTAATGACATCAAAAAATTAGAGTCTCTTGATATCGATATTTTCATTAGTAATGCAGCGATTGGATATGGAGGAAGTATTCTTGAAATACCTGTTTCTTTACTACGAAAAAACTACGAAACAAATGTATTTTCTAATATTCAAAGTATTCAAGTCGTATTAAAAAATATGATTCAAAAAAAACATGGAAGAATCATCGTTATTTCTTCTTTGGCAAGTTACTTACCAATTCCCTTTTTAGGAAGTTACGCATCTAGTAAAGCCAGTCTCAATCACCTAATCGCAACATTACGATTGGAAATGAATTTACTTGATGTCAGTATTCCCATCATCACAATTTTACCAGGATTATATCGTACTGGTTTTAATCAAATAATGACAGAAGAAAAATTTGATCGTATGGATATTGATACTTATTTCACAAAACAACTAGAATGGTTAAAAAAATATGAAACACCCATTTATCATCTATTAGAAACAAAAAACTTAGATACCATTTCTAATACAATCATAAAAGCTTGTTTCAGTCCAAATCCAAAGCGAATCTATCGAACTAGAAAAACACAAGCTATTTTCGCAAAACTATACCAGTTTCTCTTTGAATAAAAAAAACAATATTACACATACTAAGATTAAATGAGGGATACTATGCGTGGTAATGTTGAACAAATCTTAAAAAAAATAAAAAATGAAGTTGGTCATAGCAGTGACTTTTTTTCACGTATTTTAACATTAGGAAATAAAAAAATCTTATATTGTTTCTTTGAAAGTGTTAGTAGTGATGATAAAATTAGTAACTTTTTTATGAAAGGAATTACTTCTGATATTCGTTATCAAGAAGATACGTTTGTCGAAGATTTATTTTTCCATTTAAAAAATACAATTATCAATAGTAAACTAACATTGATTGAGAAACCAGAAGATATTTATTATTATTTATCCAGTGGATTTACTTGTATCTTTGTTGAAGGCTATCAAAAAGTAATTGCAATTGAAACAAAAGCGATTCTAGATAGAAGTGTCTCTGAATCTAGTAGTGAAGCAATTATTCGCGGGCCAAAAGATAGTTTTACGGAAAACTATATGGTAAATCTTGGACTAATAAGAAAAAGAATTAAAGATAAAAATTTACGAATGGATGAAGTCAAACTAGGAAAACGAACACAGACAAAAATTGCGATAAGTTATATCAAAGATATTGCCGATTTAGAGCATGTCAAAATGATTCAGGATAGACTAAACTCAATTGACATCGATGGCGTGATTGACTCTAGTTATTTAGCTGAATTTTTATCTCCTAATCAACATTCTAGCTTTCCTAAAATAATTAGTACAGAACGACCTGATTTAGTCTGTCAATCTTTACTAAATGGAAAAATATGTATTTTTGTAGAAAATACCCCTTATGTATTAATATTACCAGCTCTATTAGTCGATTTTTTACAATCACCTGAGGATCATTATCAAAAACCAAGTAATGTTAGTTTTACAAGAATATTAAGAACAATGGCCTTCTTAATTACCCTTCTTACACCTGCTATTTATATTGCAGTTACAACCTTTAATCAAGAAATGATTCCCGATCGTTTATTAATCTCACTTGCAATTCAAAGAGAATTCGTTCCTTTTCCAACCGCATTTGAAGTATTAATGTTAATGATTGTTTTTGAAATGTTACGAGAAAGTGATATTAGAATTCCAAAAATTACGGGAACAGCAATCAGTGTTGTTGGTGCACTCGTTCTTGGAGATGCTGCTGTCAATGCCGGTATTATTTCACCAATCGTCGTTATCATTATTGCAATTACATCCATTTGTGGATTACTATTTACAGATGTCGACTTTGTAAATTCACTCAGGTTTTGGCGTATCTTCTTTGTATTTTGTGCTACCATCTTGGGTATCGTTGGAATTGTAGCGGGAGGAATTATCTTCATCACAAAACTAGCAAGTTTAGAATGTATAGGGACACCATATTTAGCTCCACTCAGTCCTTTTAATGCAAAAGCAAATAAAGATGCGATTATTCGCGCTCCACGAAACAAATTAAAAACAAGATCTATTTTCTTAACAAAGAAAAATAACACAAGATTAGGGGTGAAACATCATGAAAATTAAATTATTAGTTTTATGTTGTATCACTTTTTTACTATGCGGTTGTTGGAATTACAATGAATTAAATCAAATTGCCATTGTAACAGCGCTTGGGATTGATAAAGATAAAAAAGAAAACACTTATCAAATATCAGCTACGATATCTAATGCACACGGTACACAATCTAATACCAAGGAAGGACAAAGTCAAACCGTTATCATTGAAGGAAAAGGTCATACAATTTCAGAAGCCCTCAATGATATTGACCTTCAATCACCAAAAGAAATTTATTTAGGTAGTTTGAATGTGATTATTTTTTCTGAAGACGTTGCTAAAGAAGGAGTAAATAAAATTGCTGACTTTCTCATGCGAGAACCAGAAAGTAGAAAAAAGTTTTATTTACTCGTGACACAAGATGAAAAAGCAAGTGATGTTCTTCAAATTCTTTCTCCTTTAGAAGCCCTTCCATCACAAAATATTGCGTCTAACATTCTCGAAGCAACCAATTATCAAGCTGTAGTAGCTGATATCAATTACTCAGATTTTATCCGTACTTTAATTGAACCTGGAAAACAACCAGTTCTTAGTAGTATTAAAATTACTGGGGATAAAAAAGATGGATCAAAATATAGTAGCTTAGAACAATCCAAACCAGCAGGAGCAATCAAATTATCAAATTTAGCCATTTTTAAAAAGGATAAGTTACTGGGGTTTGCCAATAAAAAGGAAAGCCAAGGTATTAACTTAATTGCTAATGAGGCAAAAAGAATTACGATTGAAACAAAATGTGATAACGATTATATGGTAGCAGAATTAAATCATCCACATAATACTATAACCGTATCTCTTCAAAATAATAAACCCGTAGTAAAAATGTCTTTAACATCAAAAGGAAATATTACAGAAATGGGTTGTAATCTAGATTTACGAGATCCTAAAACAATCGATACAATTACCAAAAAATTCGAAAAAGATACTGCTGATATACTGAAAGCAGGAATTCATATGGCTCAGAAAAAATATAAAAGTGATATTTTTGGTATTGGAAGAAAATTTCAAAAAAGCTATCCAAGTTATTTTCATAAACACCAAAACAATTGGGATGATGAAATTTTTTCTAAACTAAAAATTCAAGTACATGTTGATTTAGATTTAGAAACAAAAGGATCACTAGAACAATCTATTAGAAAGGAAGAATCCTAATGAAGAATAAATTAAGTTGTCTTGAGATGGGGACTTTTATGTTTTATATTATGCGATGTTTTTTCATTGGTATTACGATTAACAATATCGTATATATTGCTAATCAAGATAGTTATCTTTCCATTATTATTGGATTTCTAATTGGATTCATTCCTCTCTTATTATTTTATTATTTATCAAATTATAAAAAAGATTTGAATATAGTAGAGTTAATAGAACATCTACTTGGTCCATATTTAGGAAAGGGAATCAATCTTCTCTTATCCATATTTGTTCTTTTTCTTTCAACGATTATATACTGGAATTTTACTACCTTTATCGCATCACAATACTTATCAGATACCCCTTCTCTTGCGATTAGCATTGTCTTTTTATTTCCAACGATTTATCTTTTAAATAAAGGTATTTACGTAATTGCGAAAAGTAGTGTCATGATGTTTTTCATCTGTATTGTTTTAACATTACTACCATTTATTGGACTATTTTTTCAACTAGATATGGATAATTTTTTACCATTCCTATATCAAGGCCCAACCCCTGTTTTAAAAGGAAGTTTTATTTATTTAGCAAATAATATCCTTCCTATTTTTTTGCTACTGATTATTCCAAAAGATATGATTCAAGAGCAAAAGAAACTTCCAAAATACTTAATCTTATTTTATATCATGACAACGTTATTACTTTTTATATTATTTTTCTTAACACTAGGAATCTTTGGTGTCAATCTAACTAAAATTTTTCAATACCCGGAATTTCATCTATTAAAAAGAGCTTCCTTGTTTGGTTTTATTCAAAGAATTGAAAGTACCCTTTCGATTCAATGGATTTTAGACTTATTCATGTGCAATATTCTCGCACTCTATTTCGTTATTGAATCAATACGAATTACGTTTCATATGAAAAGTCAAAAATTATATCAAATACTTTTAATCATTGTTAGTACTTTTGTCTCAATTGCTAGTAACTATGTATTTAAAAATAATACGATTGGTACTGAAGTATTGATGTTTCCATTTTCCTTTCTACTTTATCTTTTCTTTTTCCTAATCCCATTCTTTCTAGTAATCATCGCTCATATGAAACGAAAAACACAGTAGACTTCTACTGTGTTATTTTGGCATCTTCATAAAGAATAATACAATCATAATAATAATTGCTACTGCAACAATGGCAATTAACACTTTGATTAAGATATTATTACGACGATATTTTGAACTTAATTCTCTTAGTTCTTCAAAATCTTCATCATCAAAATTTAAACTAGAAGTATAAAAAGATTTATCTAATTCTCTTACTTCTTCTGGTTCTTCTTCTTTTTGTTTTTCTTTCGCCTCTTGTAATATCTTTTGAATAGATTCTTTATTTAAAGTACTAGTATTGGTATGATCAGATTTTAAATCATCTAATAAATCTAATGATAGATCTCGATCGTTAATTTGTTCTAAAGCTTTATGATTGGTAATGGTATGAATTAATTCTTTTAATTCTTGACTTTCTTCATCTTTTTCCTTTTTTCCAATCTGATCATCTAATTTTATATTTTTTAAAATATTATATTGTGTATTTTTTAAATTACGATATTGATTTTTCTCTTCATCACTTTTATCTTTTTTTGCTTTTACTAAAATATCACGTATATCATAATTTCTTTCATCTTTTGTATCTTCTTTTTCTGAAATTTGGGGTAGTGGAATTGTACGTTTAAATACAGGTTCTGATGTTTTTTTTCTTTTTTTCTCTTCTTCCTCTCGTAGCATTTCTCGAATACGATTAATATCAATTTCATTCGTTTTTTCGATTCTTGCAATTCCTTCTACATTAGAATACTCAATATTATCATTATAAATGCTATCATATAAACTTTCATTTCTACGGCTTCGTTTTTTTGTTTCCGTATCATGGCTATGATATCGATCCATACGACTTGCCATCAGCACCACCTCGCATTATAATAATACCACAATTTATATCAATTTTAAACAATTAGATTGAATTTTCGACCATTTTTTTCTATAATGAATATGGAGGATAGATTATGGAAAAGGTAAAAGTAAATAGTGATATTTGTATTGGTTGTGGAGCTTGTGCAGCTACTTATCCAGAAGTCTTTATGTTTAACGATGAAGGTACTGCTGAAGTAGTAGAAGAACAACAATCACAACCAGAAGATGTTGCAGAAGAAATGACTGGAATTTGTCCAGTTGGAGCAATTAGTTCTGAAGCAGAAGAAAAATAACCTGGGAGGAATTATGAAAAAAGTTAGAAAAGCCGTGATTCCTGTTGCTGGTATGGGAACAAGATTTTTACCAGTTACAAAAAGTATTCCAAAAGAAATGTTACCAATCATCGATATTCCGACAATTGATATGATTGTAGAGGAAGCAGTTCAAAGTGGAATTGAAGAAATTTTATTTATTACAAGTCCTTATAAAAAAGGAATAGAAGATTACTTTGATCGTAGCTATGAATTAGAATCGAGATTAGAAAAAAGTGGAAAATTACAACAATTGGAAATGGTACGAAAAATTTCTGATAAAGTGAAAATATTTACTGTAAGACAAGGAGAACCACTTGGTAGTGGACATGCTGTCTTACTTGCGAAATCTTTTGTTGGAGAAGAACCATTTGCCGTATTATTTGGAGATGACTTAATCAAAGGGACAACACCTGCTTTAAAAGAATTAATCGATATTCATGATAAAACAGGAGCGAATGTCATTGGAGTACAGGAAGTTCCCCATGAACTAACCTATAAATATGGAATTATTGATTTTCAAGATGATACACAGGATAAAATCAAATCGATTATTGAAAAACCAACTGTCGAAGAAGCACCTAGCAATTATGCTGGATTAGGTAGATATATTGTAAACCCTGAATTATTTGACTGTCTAGAAGCCATTAAAACAGGGGCTGGTGGTGAATATCAATTTGTCGATGGATTAAAGGAATTAATGCGTACACAAGATTTTTATGCATGTAAATTTACAGGAACATACTTTGACATTGGAAATCAATTAGGATATTTAAAAGCGAATATTGAATATGGGTTAGAACGTGAAGATCTAAAAAAAGAATTACTTGCATATTTGAAAGAAAAAACAGATGATCAAGCATAATCATCTGTTTTTCCATCTTATCAAACATTTTGTACTAATATCTTCAATGAATTTTTTCTGATACTCTGATTCTACATCAGTAAAAATAGGAGTAATCCCTAATTCTAAATACATTTTAACAAAATATTGTAACATCGTACAAAGTCTTTCTTCATTCATTGCTTTAATTAATACATCTTTTCCAACTTTAATATAGTCTACTTCAATTGCAGCAGCTACAGTTAAACTATAACTTTGTTCTAAAATACCAAAATATTGTAATCCGATTTTAAAACCATAAGATTGAATCTCTCTTGTTACATATAATAATTCTGTTAAACTATCTTGGTAATTTGTATAATTAATATTAATACAAACTTGTTCCGTAGATAATCCTTTATCTTCTATTAGTTCCTTTAATTTCTTTAAAAACGTATAATAATTCAAATAAATGCTTAAAAAAGAAAAATTAAGGACATAACAAGTATTAGGATCCATTTCAATCGTTTCTAATAACGTGTTCATCATATAAGTATCTAGCTTTGTAAAGCGACAATACTTCTTAAATAACGGAAGATTTTTTGATTGATATAAATCATGTTCATAATCTTCTAACATTCTGATTTCAAACATTTTAATCTCATCATTCACTGTTTGTATTGCCAGTTTATGATAAGAGATTTCTTTTTCTTTCATCAGCCGATCGATTTTTTGAATTGCTTCATTTTGTTTTTTTAATTCTTCATCTAACTCTTCTGTATAATATTGAACATAAATACTAGGACTTCTTGGATATAACATTGCTACTGTAGCTCTTCTGATATCCTCATTAATTCCTAAATTACTATTTAAAGAAATTCCACATAGAAACTTAATTTCCATTGGAAAAATATTATCCATATACTTTTGATGTAACTCAGTAATCAATTTCTTAAAAAATTGTCCTACTTCATTAATTGATTGGTCGGTTATTACGACAAAATCACCATCAACAACAGATCCAATTAAAGAATCTTTATAATATTCTCTTATCGTCTTAATAAATTCATCAATCGTTTCTCTTGTCTTTCCATAAAAACAAGTTGCAACAATATCTCTAAAATTTGTAATACGAATTGCTAAAACATAAGAATTTTGATGCGTTCTTATATACTTATTATATTCATAATTAAGTTGTTTTGGGGTTAAAACATTACTACTATTACTGCTGTGATACCAACGAGTAATCATAGTTATTGTTTTAAGTCTACTTCACTATATAATTTTTTTACTTCTTTTGGATTTAGGCGTCTATATTCGCCTGAATTTAACCCTCGTAAATCTAAGAACGAAATTCTTTCTCTTTTTAATTTTAATACATCTTTTCCAACTGCTTGAAACATTTTCTTAACCTGATGATTTCTACCTTCATGTATGATAATTTCTACAATACTTGTATCAGTTTTTCGATCATAACGTTTTACTTTTACCTTTGATCTTGCTGTTTTTACACCATCTATCATAACACCTCTTTTTAATTGTTCTATCATAGTTGGATGTAAAATACCTTTTATTTTTGCAATATAAACTTTATCAATCTTATTTTTAGGATGCATAAGTAAATTAGCAAGCTCTCCATCATTCGTTAAAATGATGGCTCCAGTTGTATCATAATCTAATCTTCCAACTGGATAAATTCTCGCATTTGTTTCAATGAGATCTACTACTGTTTTTCTCTTTTTATCATCACTTGTTGTCGTAACAACACTTCTTGGTTTATAAAGTAAATAATATTCTTTCTGTTCTTTATTAATTTTTTCTCCATCGATTTCGATTCGATCTTTATTTGATACTTTACTTCCAAGTTCGGTTACTACAATTCCATTTACTGCTACATGGCCAGTTTGAATTAATTCTTCTGCTTTTCTTCTAGAACAATATCCACTAGCCGCAATTACTTTTTGTAATCTTTCCATAACAACCTCACCTCGCACTACAATTATACCTTACTCGTCCATAAATTTCAATCAACAAACCGACAATTTTTACTAAGAAGATGGCAATTTATTTTTCCATAAACAAGATTCATACATCTTTTTTTGATAATGATAACTATTGCAATGATTAGAATGTGCAACCCAAGAATTCCAACTAGCAATAGCATATGTTTCATCTAAATTACCACATAAATAATGTTGATTCCATTTTTTAATCTTTTTTCTTATTTTCTTTTTACTTCTCTGTTTTAATAAACGATGTGTTTCAAAAATTCGATAACCACAAAAAGTAACACCAAAATGATTTGGCATATACCTACTTTTATGATTTAATTCCAACTTTAAATTTTTTTCAATATAACTTTTTACTACTAATAATACTTGTTTTGCTTCTTCTTTTCCTGGTACAAGAATAATAAAATCATCCATATATCGAATGTAATATTTTAAATGTAATTGCTCTTTTACATAATGATCCAATTCATTTAATAAGATATTTGCAAAAAATTGACTAGTATAATTTCCAATTGGAATTCCTAATTCCATATCATCATCAAAAATCAAATGCCACGTAAAGTCTAGCAATTTCTTATCTGCTATATGCTTTTTCATAATAAGAAATAATGTTTCTTTATGAATATTATAAAAAAACTTTTTAATATCACACTTTATAATATAATAACTACCATACTCACGTTTCATAATTCTCATATAATACTGTAGTTTTTCTACTGCTTTATGTGTTCCTCTATTCTCTAGACAAGCATAAGAATCAATGATAAATTTTGGTTCAATATAAGGTTTAATGAATTCATGCACATACCATTGATGTACAACCCTATCTCGATACGGTAATGCTCTAATTAATCTCTCCTTTGGCTCATAGATTGTAAAATTATGATACTTTCCGGCATGATATGTACCTTTTTTTATTTGACTTACTAAATTAGATAAATTATTTTCTAAATCTAGCTCAAACTTCATAACCGTCACTTTACTTGCCTTTTGTTGTTTTGCCCGATTATGTGCTTCCCACATTTTAATTACTGTAAGGCGCTTCATAAATTCATTCTTTATTGTTTTCGACAAGCCTTCATCCATCCTCCCATTAAGTTAGATATATTCGTAATCTTTTTACTCCACGCCGCATAATTTTTACCACTAATATATTTATTTTTATAAGAAATACGAACGAATACTTTTAAAACTTTTAATTTCACATCTAATTCATTTAAATATTTTAATTTAGATATCCGATCAATTGATTTATAGCAATATAAAATACATTCTAACCCTTCATTCGTTTTTAATTTAATATCCGTTACCAATGCATAACGTTCTACTTTAGGAAACTTTTTTAATATCATATTTTCATAATACATTAATTCTACATACTGCTTATAAATCATTAACGTTTCTACTTCATTCATTTATTACTTTCTCCTTTAATTCATTTAATATTTCTAACGCCTTTAATGGTGTCAAAGAATTAATATCTAACTGTCGCAAATACTCCATGATTTCAAGACTAAATTCTTTTCTTTCTTCATTTCCAATTATTTCATACTCACAATCGAGATTATCTAACATCATTTTATATTTTTCATAACTATTAATAGGAAACCCACATTTATTAATCTGATCATTTAACTTGGTTAGTTTTAAACCTAATTTCCGACCATATTGTTCTGCATCATCCGCAAGTAATAAATAAAATATACCACTTTTCAACACATATATTTTACTAAAATCTTTTTGTTTTAATTCACAATACTTATTATATAACTTACTCATACTATCACCTACAGTTTACTTCTAAAAAATAGGTAGCACTTTTTTGTACTACCTATTCATATTCCATATAATTTCATGTTCATCATTTTACTACTAACAAAATTATACTATTCATTTTTTTATTCACATTGTGAAAAGGAATCAATCATCTAAGATAATCATTATGATTAAGTGCCTTGACTTAAACTTTAAACGAATCAATTTGATTTTATACCATAGTCTGCTGACCACGACACCACGAGCCGAGATGTTACTGTTCCCGTTACCGTTGTTGTTGTTCGAGTTGAACACACCTGCGTTCGAATCATTGTTGTAGTTACCACCGCGGTTCACCCAAGGGTTGGATGAGTTAGGCATCATGACTTGATTTAGATTAATCCCTGTATTCTGCAAACCGTAAAAGAGGCGGTTTGCAGAATGGCGTTATCCTTATTTTACAAATTACTTCTATATCTTCTTTTCCATATTCTTTCTTCTAAGAGATAGTCGCTAGCGACTAGTTGCTGACCACGACACCACGAGCCGAGATGTCACTGTACCCGTCACCGTTGCCGTTGTTCGAGTAGAACACACCTGCGTCCGAATCAGAGCTGCAGCCACCACCGCGGACCACCCAAGGGTTGGATGAGTTAGGCATATATCCATAGTCTTCATACCAATGTTTTGTTGATGATACATAAACCTCTTTCATCGCATCCCCTAATTTACTAATACTATGATTATTATTACTTGTATTATAATCATATTGGTCATAATATTTACTATCTGGGGCACTCGTAAATCCACTACTTGCTGTGTTAAAACTTCCATCTTGTTTTGCACTACTAGCCATTACATATTCATAAGCTCCTCCACTCATATCAAAGATTCCAGTAATGTTCCCTGTCGTACTTTGGTTATATGTTCCATTCCCTTTACTTCCGTAGGCATTTTTACAAGTGCTTGTACTACTTTCACTAGCGTTATCTGCTCCACATCCTGTTGTATAACTACTATTGTTGTTCAGTATAACTTCTCCATTTTTTCCATATTTACTATGTGTTAGGTATGCCACTGCTCCCCATTCACTATTTTTCATCATATGACTATCATAACTACTTAGTCCATAATTACTTCCCATACTTTTTATCGTATTAAAGAAACTACTAATATTTAAACTTCTCAAGGAAGAAACATTTGGTTTGATGGTTGGACTTGACGCTGTTCCCGTCATCTCAAATTTTCCAACCCATAGTCCTGATAATTCTGTACTCCCAAAGGTAAATGCTGGATGCGTTAGCCATTCTCCATTTTTTGTACCAGTACTTTTTGGTGTACTCTTACTTTCAAATTCGATTTTGATTTCTTGTGGTTGAGATTCATTTCCTTCCACATTCCATAATTGATATTTATATCTTGGTATCCATACATAATAAGCTAAGATATCTGATTCAGTAATTGTTGTTCCATCACTTGCACTTTTATACTTATCTCTTGAATCATTTGTTACTGCTACAGCATTGGCCCATTTCTTTTGATCGTAATCATACCAATCACCATTAACATCTGCTTTTACGGTTTTTCCATTACTATCAAATGTTACTGGGATCATTCCATCTTGGATTACTGGGGATCCATCATTACTACTTCCTCCTCCAGTAACACATTCTGCTTCTGTTTTCTTACTTTCATCAATGGTCACTTCTTCAGTATCATAATCTTTTACCACACAATATCCATTAATCCAAGCACGAAGTTGTGTTTTCATTTCTTTATCGATATCAAGTGTAAATTTGGTTGGTTTCGTTCCTTTCATTGGTAGGTTACTACCTTCATCATAATGAAATGGTGGAGTAATATTGTCTAGTCCAGAAGTTGCTGCTTCCAACTCTCCAGCTTTTATGACACTATAGCCTGCATCTCTTGCAGCACTCTTTTTCGCATCATTTATTACATTCATAATTAGTGGAGTAGCGATTAGGGCGATAACTGCTAATATAACGATAACCGCAAGTAACTCTATTAACGTAAATCCTTGATATGTTTTTTCCTTCATTCTTTTATTCACTCCTTCTATTCTATTAGTAGTATACCATTTTTTTAGTACACTAGCAACCTATTTTTTTCGACATTTTTTTAACTTTGTCACCTTCTTCTTACTCTTCAAAAGAAAATGGAGGAGGGCTAAATCGCCTCCCTCATTTTTGCTATTTGCTAATGAAGAGAACTACCATATTTTACAATCACATTGTAACAGTTTTTTTTACACCAGTCAACATTGTTTTTCTTTTTTCGAATTTATTTTTTGGTAAGCATAGTATAGGCAAAGTGGGTTTCCCTCTTTTGCTACTTGTATTCTATTCTTTTTTACATGCATATACATATCGCATCTTTTATTCTGTTTATAATTAGCTTCTCTTAAAGAATCCATTAAAATATTTTCATTATCTGTTGGATAATATAACTCAACTTCATTTCCAAGTATAAGTTGTTCTAATAATCTACTTTTGAATTGTTTTGAAAAATAGTCCATTGTTTCAATCGAGTTAATATATTCATTTGTATAATTACCACAACTAAATATTAATAAAATTGATTTCCATAATTTTAAATCTTGCAAAGTAGGATTTACTAATTCATTTCTCCACCAATCGCTAGCAATTTGTATCATTTGGTTTAACTGCACCTTATTATCATACATTTGATAGCAATAAAGTAATTGTTCTAATTCTAAAAGATCTTCTTCCGTATATTCCTCTTTTATCTTATGACATAATCCCATCTGTTCTAAATACTCATTTAATGAAATTTCTCCCTCATTCTTTATTTGATAACCATTCTTTACATATTGTTCTTTAGAATTCATTGATACCTCCTTTCAAAAAAAGATGTTCATAACAACAACACTGGCAATAATTCCAATTAAGTCTGCAAATAAACCTGCCCATAGTGCATGTTTTATTTTTTTTATTCCAATACTACCAAAATAAAGAGTAATAATATAAAAGGTCGTATCTGTTGATCCTTGGATAATAGACGCTAAACGACCAATAAAACTATCAGGACCATAGTTCATTAATACATTGTTTAATAGTGCTAAAGTGGAACTACCAGAAATAGGTCTTAGAATTGCCATTGGTACAATTTCACTCGGTAAATTTAAAAAATTAAAAAAGGGTTTTATCCAATCAATGATCGTAGTTAATAAACCACTTTGAACAAAAATATTAATTCCTAAAATCATTCCTAATAAACAAGGAAATAAACTTAAAATCATACCAAACGATTCTTTTGAACCGTCGACAAATACATCATAAATATCTACTTTTTTATAAATCCCATATCCAACTACAAATAATACCATCAAAGGTATTACACAATTTGATAACACTTGTATCAATGATAATACCTCCTTGCTAAAATACGATCGAGAAATAATCCTGCGATGGTTGCACACATTGTTGCGATAATACAAGGGAAAACGATTTCAGTAGGATTCACACTTTTATGTAGCATTCTAAGGGAAATGATTGTTGTTGGTACAATTGTCATTCCGCTGGTATTTAAAACTAAAAAAGTAATCATACTACGACTTGCCGTATCTTTCTTTGGATTTATTGTTTGTAAAGACTTCATTGCTTTTAATCCAAATGGCGTTGCAGCATTTCCAAGACCGAATAAATTGACAATGATATTAGAAGCAATATAACTAAGTGATTCATGTCCTTTTGGTATTTCTGGAAATAATTTTGTTAAAAAAGGAGATAAGCGGTATGCCATCTTTTTTAATAATCCTGAGACTGTTGCGATATTCATAATTCCCATCCAAAGTGCCATAACGGGAAGAATTTGTATCACCATATCAAAAGATTGTTTTGTACTATCTAAAATCTGCTTATTTAAAAGTTCTAATTGTCCTGTTAGAAAGCAAAAGCAAATACCACTAATAATGAAAAATCCCCAAATTTTATTTACCATAAATTACGAATCCAATCTAAAATACTAGATTTTCTTTCTTTCTTTTCTTTTTTATCTCTAAATATAATCTCTTGTTTTGCTAGTACTTCATCATCAATTTTTGCTTCAACAACACCTACAATATCCCCGTCTTTCGGCTTTCTATTTTTCTTTAATTGATAGTGAAGCACTACATTATCTTTTTCATTTTCCATAAGGGCAATCGATAAATCTTTTTTAATTTCTAATGTATCATGTTTATAATAATTATCATCTTTGATTTTAATCTTTCCTTTTTTTAGAAATACATATTTTTTATAATTTTGAAATCCATATTCATGTAAATTTTTGTGATCTTGAAAATCGTTTCCATCATCTAATGTTACAACTGCTAAATTAAGGTTGTCTTTACTAGCTGTAGATACTAAAGTTCTTCTAGCTTTTTTGGTAAAACCAGTTTTCCCTCCTGTTGCATATTCATAAGTAGTAAGCAATTTATTTTTGTTATGCCATACATAATGATTTTTATTTGTTTTTAATACATATTTTTTCGTACCTGTTATTTTTCTAAATGTCTCATTTTGCATCGCATAACTCGTTAATAATACCATGTCATAAGCAGTCGAAAAATTTCCTTTTTCCTCTTCTTCATCTAAACCACTTGGATTATGAAAGGTTGTATTATTCATACCAATTTCTTTAGCTTTTTGATTCATCATATCTACAAATTTTTTCACACTACCACCTACATAATCGGCTATTGCTAAAGCAGCATCATTTCCACTTCTTAACATGAGTCCATATACTAAATCTTCTAACGTTAATTTTTCTCCTACTTTAATATAGATTCCAGAACCATAAGCTTTTAAAACCACATCATTAATCGTAACCGTTTTATCTAATTTTCCTGATTCTATTGCTAAAATTGCTGTCATAATTTTAGAGATACTAGCAATACTTCTTACTTCATTACTATTTTTAGAATATAGTACTCTACCAGAATCAGTATCTACTAAAATACTACTTCTTGCACTATCTCCTATCGCAAATACTTGCATTGGTAAGAGAACAAGTAATACGATTCCTACAACTATTTTCTTCATACAATCACCTAATTTATGTATATGAAAAAAAGGTCGAGTTAGAACTCGCCTTTTAATATTTATAAATTCCATGTATTTTATCTTCTTGTTCTTCTGTAAGATCTTCTAATTCCCATTCTTTTCCATCTTTTTTTAGATTCATTTCCATTGTATATTTTACTCTATCTTTCGTTTTTTCCATTTGATCTAAACGATAGTTTAAATATTTTTCTTCGTCATATTCTCCTTTTTCATTTTGGAATTTTTCTGGATGATCATTCAATTCTTTTTCTGCTTGTTCAAATACTTTAGAATAATCTCGTACTTCTATTTCTACTGTTACAGTTGCTTTATCAGCATTAATTTCTTCTTCTTTTACGTCATAAATTAATTCTTGATAGTGTTTTTTCATTAAATCACGATAACGTTTTCTTTGTTCTGAATTAAACAATTCTTCTTCCTGAACAACTTTGTCTAAATCATCCATCACGTCTTCATTAAGCGTTTGATAATCAGCTAGAAAAAGTTCTACTTGTTTCGTTGGTGTATTATACATCGTTTCACATCCTGTTAGTAATAGTAGGACAAGTATTATTGTTATTATTTTTTTCATATGGTTCCTCCTACTTTTATTGTGGTATAGATTTTTGGTTTTATACAAAAAGAAACACAAGGTTTCTTTAAAACTCACAATTTCCTGGTGTTCTTGGGAATGGAATCACATCTCTAATATTTTCAATACCTGTCATATAGATTAATAAGCGTTCAAATCCCATACCAAATCCAGAGTGTTTACATCCTCCAAATTTACGTAGATTTAAGTACCAATCTAATCCATCTGTTGACATACCCAACTCTTCCATACGAGCAAGCAATACATCAAGGCGTTCTTCTCTTTGACTTCCACCCATTAATTCTCCTGCTCCCGGTACTAATAAGTCAACAGCGGCAACTGTTTTATTATCTTCATTTTTACGCATATAGAATGCTTTAATGTCTTGAGGCCAATCCGTTACAAATACTGGACTATGGAAATATTCACCAGTTAAATATTTTTCATGCTCAGTTGCTAAATCTTCTCCATGTACTGGTTTATTTTCAAATTTGACACCACTATTTAATAAGATATCAATTGCTTCTTTATGTGTAATTCTCGCTGCTTTACTTGCAACAACTGCTTTTAATTTATCAATAATTCCTTTTTCTACGAATGAATTAAAGAATTCCATTTCCGCTTTACAATGATCTAGTACATATTGAATAACAAATTTTAACATTTCCTCTTCAATATCCATCAACTCGTCTAATTCACAAAAAGCAATTTCTGGTTCAATCATCCAGAATTCACTTGCATGAGTTTTGGTATTTGAATTTTCAGCACGGAAAGTTGGTCCAAACGTATATACTTTTTTAAATGCCATCGCAAATGCTTCTGCTTCTAATTGACCAGTAACGGTAAGTCCTACTTTTTTTCCAAAGAAATCTTTTTTATAATCAATTTCTCCTTCTTCTGTTTTTGGTAAATTTGTAAGATCAAGTGTTGTTACTTTAAACATTTCTCCTGCACCTTCACCATCGTTAGCAGTAAAAAGTGGCGTGTGAACATATACATAACCATGAGATTGGAAATATTCATGAATTGCTCTTGCAGCTACACTACGAACACGGAATACAGCTTGAAATAAGTTTACACGTGGGCGTAAATAACCGATTTCTCTTAAAAATTCT
Organism: uncultured Bacilli bacterium; assembly: GCA_944358795.1. Taxonomy (GTDB): domain Bacteria; phylum Bacillota_I; class Bacilli_A; order RF39; family UBA660; genus MGBC107952. Next base: position 52,007 of record CALVRW010000042.1, read on the forward strand.
CTCGTATGACGTTTTGGTTGTACTGGATAATTTTCTGGACTATCTCCTAATAGTTCAATAGAAATTACTTGCACTTCAAATGCTTGCCCTTTTGCAGGGGAAGAGACTAACTTACCAACAACTTCAATACTTGACCCTACTCTTAATTTTTGAATTTCATCAAAACTAGATAGTTCATTACCATATACTAGTTGAACAGATTTAAAACATGTTCCGTCATAAAAGTCAATAAATCCAAATTCTTTTTGTTTACGATGATTACGAATCCATCCTTGTAATTTAATCTCTTGATCCATATAATCTTCTATTTTTTGATATACTTCAACTACATCTACACTTTTCATTCTATCCCTCTTTCTAATAAAAAAAGTTACGAAATTAAGGGGCGCTAAAAGCACGGTACCACCCTTTCGTAACTTTGGTTTCATTGTAACGGTATTTACCGGTCTAAACTACTAATTTCGTAAAGACACTCCGTGGTGTTATTCGAATTTGCCTTGTGATTGGTTCCCAGCAATCCCAACTCTCTGTACACAGAATCAAATTTTACTTCTCCACATCAACGATTTATATTGTTATTATAGTATAAATTATATTTGCTCGTCAAGAATTTTAAGGCAATCGCTTAAAAAATAATAAAGAAATAGTGTATAATTAAACCGAGGTAGAAAGAGGGTTTAATTATGAACTTATTTGAAAGATTTGAAGTGTTAGAAGATCCAAGAGACACAAGAGGGAAA
>CALVRW010000043.1 GCA_944358795.1 uncultured Bacilli bacterium
TTTTCCTCTTGTATCTCTTGGATCTTCTAACACTTCAAATCTTTCAAATAAGTTCATAATTAAACCCTCTTTCTACCTTGATTTAATTATACACTATTTCTTTATTATTTTTTAAGCGATTGCCTTACAAATTTTACCCTTTTTGTTCTTCTTTTTCATGATAAATCTTATCTAATGCCGCATTAATCATCTTTCTAACACTATCATCACTATATTCTTTCGCTAGTTCAACAGCTTCATTAATTGCGACAATTGGTGGTGTATCTGTATAAGTAAGTTCATAGATACCAATTCTTAAAATTGCAACATCGGTATTTCCTAAACGATCAATTGTCCATCCATCTAATGATTTATTTGCGAGTTCATCGATTTCATTTTTATAAGTTGTAACACCATAAACAACTTCTTTTACAAATTCGTTTTCAATTGGTAATACTTCTTTCATTACCTCATCAATTTGATACTTCATTTTATGTTTTTCATAAACATTGATTTGATAAAGAATCGTCATGATTTTTTTTCTAAGTTCCGTCCTATTTAGTTGTTCCATCAAAATCACCTGCTTTCATTATATCAAAAAATAAGAAAAATAGTAACTCATTTTCTTATTTTTTCAAAGTTAATACTGGAGCTTGAATTTTTTCAGTATTAAAGTATCGTTTGGTATCTTCTTTTTTTTCTTGTCTAATAAAATTTGTAACTAATGGTTCAAAAGTAGGATCACCAAATACTGTGTCCTTCTTTTTTTTATATAAAGCTGAACTAACATCATCCAACATTTGGTGTCTTAGATCTGTAACAAACATATCATGCACAAATTCATCATAATTTCCATTTTCATCTAACGTCTTCGGAAAATCTCTCTTTAAAACTCTTTGACTAGGTAAATCTGTTAGTTGTAATTTTCGATAACGATGATATTCATTCATACGGTCAAACACACCTGTAATAAACTCCTCATCACATCCTAACGCTCTTAAACTTCTTTTCATCGGTTCAATACTACCAGTTGCTCTCATTTCCCAAAAGGGATCTACACCGATTACTTCAATCCACATTTGAACAAGAGCCACATTCTCTGGATACGATGAATCATATTGATAAAATTCCTGATTTAATAACGAAGTGATTCCTTCTTCTAAAAAGGGACAATCGAAAATAGAAGGGAAAACCGAATGTATCAATTCGTGAGAAAAAACAGTCGGTTTTTCGTAGTCCTTATTAATTAATATAACCGGTTCCTTAATGAAAGGTAATAATTTTCTCTCTCCTAGCATCCCTCCAACGTTTTCCCCAAGACTATCTACATATTCGATTGAAGTTGTTGAAATATGTTCAGATGCATAATTTAAATCAATATATGGATTCTGTACAAAAAGCGGATAAAGTAACTCTGATGCAATATCAGAATCGAATTGATCAGCTGTAGAAAGTAATTCTGTATCTGATAATTCTTCAAGATAACTTTCTACAAAAACACTTTTTTCGCTTTTACTTTTATTTTCAAAAGTAATGTCGGTAGTCCGATATGGATTTTGATATAATCGATAAAAATAAGGTGCAGAAATAATCAATTGTTTTGACCACAAAGCTAAATTGCCAATCAATAACCCAACCGTAATTTTATCGGAAATTGTTTTTTTCTGTTTTTTCTTTTTCACAAGGACTCCCCCTCAAACTTGCTATATTTTACTATAAAAAGATAGTAAATTCAAGAAGAAATTAATTTTTGATAAAGCGTTCTGCTTTTCCCTTATAAATTGCTACAATAATGAAAATTGCTAAATAAATATTCATTACTGCTAGAAATACCCAACCTAAAACTGGTACGATAAGTCCTACAATCCATACATATGGATTCGCATAAACTTCACTACCTGCAACATCTAATTTCTTCGCACATTCTACCGTTAATTGAATACTTAATACTAAAATCATAATGATAGCTGGAAAGAAGCAACATAGTACTCCAATTAACCAATAATACCACTGACTATACCAAGCATCTTTTTTATAAACTTTTAATAATGCTGCCAGGATAAATACTCCAAGTCCTTGCCCAAATAGTTCAATGATTAACCAAAGCCACCAATTTTCTTTTTTTAATAAATCCATCTTTATTTCCCTTCTTTCATTAATTCTTTTAATCGATATAGTATATTCATTGCTTCCATTGGAGTTGTCGATAATGGATCAATTTTTGCTAATTCTTCTTCCACTTTAGAAGTTTTTGGTTTACATAATTCATCTAATGGTAAACTTTCTTGAATTTTAATATCTCGTTTCATTTCTTTTGTTTCATATACTTTTAAAATATCATCTGCACGTTTAATCAGTTTATTTGGAAGACCTGCCAATTTAGCAACATGAATTCCGTAACTCTTATCCACACTACCCTCTTTTATTTTATGCAAGAAGACAATATTTCCATCTTCTTCATAGGCACTCACATGAATATTTTTTAAACGAGTAAGTGTTCCATCTAAGTCAGTTAATTCATGATAGTGAGTCGAGAATAAAGTTTTCGCACCAATTTCATTATGAATATATTCAATAATTGATTGAGCTAATGCCATCCCATCAAAGGTTGCAGTACCACGACCTAATTCATCAAATAGAATAAGGCTATTTTTAGTTGCATTACTAATCGCATGATTAGCCTCATTCATTTCTACCATAAACGTAGATTCCCCACTTACTAAGTCGTCACTTGCTCCAATTCTTGTAAAAATCGCATCAAAAACTGGAAGTGTTGCCTCTTGTGCTGGAACAAAACAACCAATTTGCGCCATAATAACCGTAATTGCTAATTGTCGCATATAAGTAGATTTACCAGCCATATTTGGACCAGTAATTAATAAAATATCAGTATTTTCTTCCATGATAATATCATTCGCAACAAATTCACCTTGAATTACCGTTTCAACAACTGGATGACGATTTTCAATCAAACGTAAGGTTCGTTTCTCTGTTAAAGTTGGACGCACATAACGATGCATCTCTGTTACAGTTGCAAAAGATTGTAACACATCAATTTCACTAATTACTTTCGCAATCTCTTGTAATCTCGGAATATACTCTTTAATTTTATTACGAATTTCAATGAACAATTCATATTCTAAATCAATAATTTTTTCTTCCGCATTTAAAATAATACTTTCTTTTTCTTTTAAGATAGGACTAATGTATCGCTCACAATTTGATAAAGTTTGTTTTCTTTCATATCCATATTCTTCTTTTACCAAATCCGTTTGTCCTTTTGACACTTCGATATAATAACCAAATACACGGTTATATCCAACACGTAACGTTTTAATTCCCGTACGTTCTCTTTCTTCCGCTTCAAACTTTGCTACAAAGTCTTTTCCACCCTTACGAAGTGATTTTAATTCATCTAATTCTTGCTTATAACCTTCTTTAATTAAATATCCTTCTTTTAACCCAATCGGCGGTGTTTCATAAATACTATGATCTAATAACTGCCATAATTCTTCTACAGTTTCAATCGTATGATAAAAATGTATTTTCTCTAGAATCGTTTGAATCGTTGGTAGAACTGCCAATGATTGTTTTAATTGTAGTAAATCTCTTGCATTCGCATTTCCAAAGGCAATACGTCCACTCAAACGTTCTAAATCATATACTTCATAAAGTGCTTTTTGTAAGTCATCTTTTAAAATAAACTCTTGTAACAACGTATCTACTACATCATATCGTTTATTGATTTCGTCTTTATCTACAAGAGGATTTTCAATGAAATTTTTTAATTTACGAGACCCCATTGCTGTCTTTGTTTTATCTAATAAATCAATTAAAGAGTGATTACGTTGTTTTAAGCGTAATGTCTCTGTTAATTCCAAATTTCTTTTCGTATGAACATCCATTTTTAAATAATTCTTTTGTTCTTTTACGACTGCCTTTTGTAAATGACTTAAATTTCTTTTTTGTGTTTGTGTGATATAAGTAAGTAAATGTTTAATTGTTTGAATATAACGTATATCTCCAAAATCTTCATAGATATAAGTATACTCTTCTAATGAATCAATATCATCAAACACTGTTGTAACTACTTTAAATTGATTTTTTAAAAGAGATAAAATTCGTTTATCGACATTACTTGATACAATAATTTCTTTTAGCCCTAAACTTACTACTTCTGTTACAACTTTTGATATGTTATGTTCTACTAATAATACATTAATCTCACCCGTAGAGATATCAGAATAACTAATACCATAGGCATGAGTAAAATCAAGAATATTACCAATATAATTTGATTCATATTCTACTAATGATTCCCCAGTCATTAAGGTACCTTTACTAATAATTTGAACAATTCCTCTTTTTACTAGTCCCTTTACGTTTCTAGGATCTTCTAATTGTTCACAAATTCCAATTTTATAACCACGGTCTACTAATTTTTCAATATAAACATTACATGCATGATGAGGAATCCCACACATTGGAATTCTCTCTTCTAATCCCGCTGATTTACCGGTTAACGTAAGTTCTAATTCCCGTGATACTAAAATAGCGTCTTCAAAAAACATCTCATAAAAATCTCCCAGACGAAAAAATAAAATAACATCTGGGTTTGCATCTTTAATTTCTAAATATTGACGCATCATGGGTGTAATCTTACTTCTATCAACTTCTTCTCTTGTCATATGCATCACCTACCAAATATTGTAACAAAAATTGAATAAAAAGTCCAAGATAACAAAAAAGGAGCATTAAATTTCTCCTTCTTTACAATATTTCATTGGATATTTGATATCACAATCTTTTCCCGTAATACAAGATGCATTATCAAATACCTTTTTTAATTCTTTTTCATCTTTTTTTCCAACTAATACTTCATGTACTTCATTCATAATCTCTACTGCACGATCAACTGCCTCATGATATAAATCAAAAAAACTGGCAGTACTTGTTTCATTTTTATTAGATGGATGACACCATCTATCATGTTCATAGTTAAAATAAACAACTTTCTTTCTTAAATCATTCGCATAGGAATTACATACAATTTGATCCGGAACAAATGGTAGCTTAGAAAGTAAACGATATATCGCTAATTTTATTCCGTATCGATCAGTCATAAAATATCGAACGATAAAATGAGTTTGTTCTAAACATGATAAATAAGCATTCCCCATTCTTGGAACTCCATATACATCTTGATAAAGACGATTTAATAAATTACGAAGTTGAACAGAATAAGATGTTTTTGGAAATAAAAATCGGTGTAAATTCACTTTACATGGTTTCATATTTTCCCTTTTTTCTAACATATATAAATCGATTAATAATTCCATCTCTTTATGTTCATATGGTTTAATATTTGTTTGATAATAAATAAATGGATGTGTTTTAACATCTAAAACGTGATGAACAATCATCCCGTATAAAGAAGCAATTACTTCTTCGTTTTTTTCTAATCGATATTTTAAAATATGACTTACATATTCCATTAGAAATTTTTTTGTACGATTGTCATGAACATAAAATGCAAAATCGGATAAATCTTGATGATGAAAAAAGTCAAGATATTGATAGTTAAACAAATCTGACCCTTTAGAAAATACGAGAAACGTATCATAATCCATTTTTCTTTTTATTTTTGGTTTTAATTTTTTATACACATCTTTTGCAAAGTAAGTATGTGCTACCATACTTGGCATATTATCACTTCCATTTTTTCAGGGTATATTATAACAAATTTAACGGACTATCGCAAGGAATAATTCTTTTTCCCCTTTTTATCTTGCAGTTCTAATTTCTCTAACAGATCTTGTTCAATTTGATAAGACTGTTCTAGAATAATAGGATTTAAGGTATTATTGGCAATCTCTTCTCTGAGTGTTTCTACTTGTTCTTCACAATGTGTAATTCTTTCTTTCATCATTTCACGTAACAATGTTGTCGTATGATTAGATTTCTTATTAAAATACATAAATACAGCTATCTTATGATCACCTAGATATTGAAATAAAATTCTAATTTGTCCGGCCTTTGCTTCAAATACATCATTCGCACCAAAATAACCTTTCCCATCTTCAAATTTATTTAACTTACGACTATCAAAATCATCCGTTCCTTGTTTGATTCTATTTAACGCTTTTATAAAGTAAGGAATTTGTTCCTTTTCTAATTGGTTTTTCATATCTTTTATGATAAATGGAACACCACTAGGTTGTAATAAATAAATAATTTCATTTTGTAAAGCAGTATCATTTGTCTCCAATTGTTTTTCTGTTTCTTGATCATGAAAATATTGTTTTAAATATTCTTTCATCTGATGAAGATGTAATAATTCTTCTTCTAAATAACATTGCTCTTCTACATCATTTGTTTCCTTTTTTGCTTGTTTTAATTCCTGTATTTCTTCTTCTACTTTTTCTAATAGCCCATCTCGTAATAGATAATAATCTTTAAATTCTATTGTTGGTAAATAACTTTCTAAACTTTCTAAATTCGGTTCTAATTTTAATAATTGAAATAAATTTGTAACATAGACATTTTCTTGTTCTTCTTCATATTCTACTGGGATTATTTCATCAAAAGGTACATCCTCTGTTACAAGTACAATATTATCTTTTTGAACAGTATGATGATTTACTTCTAATTTTTTTATTTTTGAAAGAATTTCTTTTTTCTTTTCTTGATTGTGTAACCATTCATTATTATGTTGATTGAAAAAAGTTTCCAATTGTTTCAATATTTTTTTATGACGAAAATTAAATGATAGCAAAATTCTTTTATCTTTTTCTGTAAAATAACACTGTTCAGCATGTTCTAGTTTTTTTACCAAGCGTTTTAACTCTCCTAATGTAGTAGGTTCCACTAATTCTTGCTGTAATTCTTTTTGTTTTGCTTGCAATTTATAATAAGAATGAAACATCATAGATAATGATGTTGTAATACGAATAAAATATTTTATTTTCATTAAATTCTCATGCGTGTTAGTATTGTTTTTACTTGCTAATTTTGTATACTCTGTTACATCGCGAATAAAATGTTCTGGAACTTTTGTTGAAACGTTTCCAAATGCATATTGATAAAATAGATTTCGTTGTTGTACTGGCATATTTTTAATTCGTTTTGTAAAATATGAAATATCATATGTCCATTCATAAATATCGTATATACGTGCTTTTGGTTTTTTATGAAGAAAACGTTCTACTTTTGTTAATCCATCATTTCTAAAGTATTTCGATACGTCATGGTTTCCTTTATAATTTAATACACGACCAAGTAATTTCAATTTTTTATTCACTTCATCTAATAGTAATTGTTTCTTTTCTTTTTTTTCTATTTCATTTTTTACAAAAGATAATACGTCCTTATATTCAACCTGTTTCATTCTTTTTTCCTTCTTTCCGCTCGCCTATTTTATCACGTTTTTATCTTTATGGCAACAAAAAAACGAGTATTTTTTATTCGCTAAAATCTACTCATTTTTATGATTCTAATGCCTTTAATGCATCATCAAATGTTTTCACTTCGATTACTTTTACATGATAATTTCTTTCTTCTACGATTTTTTTCGCATCTTGATAATTTTTCCCACTTGGGGCAAAAAAGATATCAGCTTTTTCTTTTTCTGCTCCCATTATTTTGTATTCAATTCCACCAATTTGACCAACATTTCCTTGTGCATCAATCGTTCCAGTTCCCGCTATTTTTCTTCCTTTTGTAATATCTTCTTCAATTAATTGATTGTAAATAGCAAGACTCATCATAAGCCCACCACTTGGTCCTGATTCTGTCTCTTTAAATTCAAATGTGATCCTAGGATCTGTTTTTAACGTTCTTTTACTTGTAATCATAATTCCAACTTTTGCTACACCATCTACAGATAATAGTTTTCCTGTTACGGTTTCTTTTTTCCCATCTCTTAATACTTCAAACACTGCTACAGAACCAACTTCTTTTGATTGTAAATAAGATTGTAAATTTTCTTTAGAACTCACTTTTTTTCCATCTACTGTTAAAATTTGGTCATTAATTTTTAACTCTGTCTCTGCTTTCTCATCAACATAAGTAATATATAATTTTTCTTCTGTAATTTCATAAGGTTTATTCGCATAGTTAAAAGCATTGATCACCGCATCTTGATTTGCTTCTTCTAATAAATATTTATTTCGTAACAATGATTCTTCTTCTGTCTCATTAGATGCGACTACTTCCTCTTTTTTTGTGATATCCCAATCATCTTTTACTAATGCAAACAGATAAATTGGAATAGTGGCCGAATATTCACTTACGTAGGCCATATGAAAGCTTCCTTTACTTGAATGTCCATCCTCAATAGAAAAACGTTCACTTACATCGACAAGCCCACCTGGCGCATAAATATAATATGGTAACGGTATATAACTAATGATTGTAATCAACAACATTACTAGAAAAAAGATTTTATTTTCCTTGATAATTTGTTTCACTTTTTCATATACTTTAGTAATCATTTCATCATCCCTTCTAGTATAGTTTAGATAAAAAGGTGGTCTAATATGCGTAAAAAAAGTATTAGTATTGGTATCATGGTATTATTGCTTATTATTGGAGTAGAAATATTACTCTCTTCTAAAGAAATTATGGAAACCGTTTCTTTTTCATTTCGTGTTTGGAAAGATAATATTTTCCCATCCTTATTTCCTTTTTTTATATTATCTACTTTATTAATAGAGTTTGGATTTGTAGAACTAGTAAGTGAACTATTAAAACCACTCATGACTCGTGTATTTAAAATTGGTAGTCATACCGCTTTTATTTTTGTCATGAGCATGATTTCTGGATTTCCTAGTAATGCCAAATATACAAAAGAATTATATGACAAAGGTCTTGTTACAAAAGAAGAAGCCACAAAGATTTTAACGTTTACTCATTTTTCGAACCCCTTATTTATTCTTGGTACAGTATCTATTTTATTTTTAAATAATAAAGAAGTAGGGTTTCTTATCCTACTTTCTCATTATATCACAAATTTTATTATCGGTGTGTTATTTCGTAATTTTTTACCTAGTAAAGAAGAGAAAACAACATGTTCCATTAAGAAAGCATTCAGTGCGATGCATGAAAAAAGAATACATAATCCTAAAAAGTTAGGAACAATTATTACTGAAGCAGTTATGGGAGCAATTCAAACATTATTACTTGTCCTTGGAACTGTTACGATGTTTTTAGTTCTATCAACCGTTTTAAATCAAATTTTTCACTTCAATCGATTTGAACAAGGAATTGTTAGTGGTATGATTGAAATGACACAAGGATTAAACTATCTAAGTAATTTACATATTCCTCTTCCATTAAAAAGTTCACTTAGCGCCATGATATTATCATTTGGTGGATTTAGTGTACATATGCAAGTAATCAGTATTTTAAGTAATACTGGAATTTCTTACAAACCTTATTTTATCGCCCGTGTTCTTCATGCAATCATTTCCGGTCTTATCGTATACTTCTTATTTGATTTCTGGCTTTTTACGATTTGTTAAGTACTTTTTGTACTTCTTTTTCTCCTTTTAACCAATAGACTGACATTTTTTTCTTATTAGCAATCTTCTTACCATCTACTAAATTAACCTTGGCAAGATTACTAGCAACATGGTCAACATCCTCTACTTCTTTGCCAATCACAACAATACGATCAAATTCATCTTGTTTAAACACGTTTTTAGAATATACAACTTGATTTTCTAAAGATAATATTCGAAAAAGAGTATTTTGTTTGGTATTAACTGCTACTTGATAAGTACCATTATCATAATGGTTTCCTACTTTTACATAATCCCCAACATGAATAAAATAAGTTGCTAAATCCTGTTTCTTAAAAACAGTATCTATCTTTTCTATTAACGTTATCTCTTCTATTTCATGAATATTTTTTATTTCTTTTTCTATTTGTTCCGCTTGTTTTTTATTCTTTGTATAAAATCTTACTTCTTCCCCAGCACTCAATGTTACTTGATAAGATTGTAATGTATTTTGCTTCCTTATCTCTAAATAAGTAAAGGATAGAAATAAAATTATAACAAATGTCCATATTGCAATATTTATTTTATGATGCATATCATTTCACCCTACTTATTGTATCAAAAAAAGTAGATAGAATCTACTTATCTAATAAATCTTCATAAATTTGTTTTAACTGTCTTCCAACATTTTCAATACTACGTTCTTCTGCTATTTCATAACCAGCTTCTGTTAAATCCGGTAGTTTCCCTTCTACAATATCAATAATTTTCTTTTTAAACTCTTGGTTATTTTTCCCTTTATATACATTTTTCCCATCTTCAAACCAACCTTCATAAATTGGTATATCACGAATTAACACAGGAATTTTACTAGCAAGTGCTTCTAGTAGGACAATTCCTTCTGTCTCTTCGTAAGTTGGAAAGAAAAATAAGTCAGCTCCTGCATATGCTTTTCTAAGTAAATTTCTTGGATAATATCCTGGAAAGTAAAGATTATCTAATTTCGTCGTTACCGCATCTTTTACTTTTTTAGGAACCGTATTTAAATTGGTATAACCAAACCAAACAAATTTATACTCTGGTAATTGTTTTGCTAATTCAACAAAATCTAAGATTCCTTTTCGTTCAATGTAAAGACCAACTGCAATAATAACTTTGTCATCTTCTACAAATCCAAATTCTTCACGCCACTCATATTTCCAATTTTCTTCTTTTTTAAAATAATTTAATTCAATTCCATTAGAAATTGGTATAATTGGCCTTCCAATATGATAATTCTCTAATAAAGATTTTGAATAAAGAGTTGGTGTAAGTACAATATCTCCTTGTCGATAACACATCGTAATCCATTTTTTAAAAAGAGGTGCCATCATATTAGAACCGATAAAAGAATTACGGAAATCTTCTTCCGTAGAATGCGCATGCATCACAACTTTTTTCCCTTGTTTATGTGCCTTTCTTGCTGCTAAATAAGATTGAGGAAATATCGTATTGATGTGAACAATATCATAATCATCTTTTGGATCTGTTGTATATGACACTTGATTTCTTTTTAATGCCTCTTTTTGATGAATAATCGCTCTTCCTACACCACTTTTTTCTACTGTATGAAATAAATCTGTTCTAAGTAAAACTTTCATTGTATCACCAGTTTCATTGTATCATAACTATCATAACTTGACAATCTAGAAGACCATTTTTACTAAAATCACATCTTCTCCAATCTTTTCAATTTGTTCCCACCTAATTTCAATCTCATCTTTATTAGAAAACATCGAAATTAAAAATTTACTTTTCTCAACGATTAAACTTTCCATTTTCCCAGTACTACTTTCTAATGATACATCAATAATATTTCCAATTCGTTTTCCATCTACCATATTAACAACATCTTTGTGTTGTAAATCTGAAAGTCTCATCTTACCACCTATTTCATTATATGAAAAAAATGATTATAAAATCATCTTTTTTAAATTCTCAATTCCATTTTTTTCTAATCGTGATATTTGAGCTTGACTAATTCCAATTTCACTTGCTAATTCCATTTGTGTTTTCCCGATTAAATAGCGTTCCGTTAAAATAAATCGTTCTTTGGCTTTTAATTTTTTTAAGGAATCACGAAGCGCAATATGATATTCAATAGGAAATTTTTGTAACGATTTATCTTCTAGTTGATCTAATAAGTAAATCGTATCTCCTCCATCATTATAAATTGGCTCATACATACTAACCGTATCTTTTAATGATTCTAACGCTTGACTAATTTCTAGTTCGCTAACACCTAACATATGACTAATTTCTTCAAGCGATGGTTCACTCCCTCTCTCATTCGTAAGTTCTTCTTTTAATTTTAACGTTTTATACGCTAAATCTTTAATACTACGAGAAATTCGTACGGAATTATTATCCCGTAAATAACGCTTAATCTCTCCTAAGATCATGGGTACACTATAAGTTGAAAACTTTACATCATAAGATAAATCAAAATTATCAATTGCTTTAATAAGTCCTATACAACCAACTTGAAATAAGTCATCCATGTTATCAACACGACCAGTAAATTTCTTCAAAATAGATAAAACCAATTTCAAATTTCCTTGTATCAATTCTTCTTTCGCAAGCTCATCCCCACTATGATAACGTTTAAATAAATCATACATCTCTTCATTACTTAATACTTTAATATTCGCAGTATTCACGCCACAAATTTCTACTTTATGACGTGCCATATATAATCTCCTTTCTACTTTATTAAGAACAGAAAGAAGTTTTCTATACAAAAAGAAGAAATCAATT
>CALVRW010000044.1 GCA_944358795.1 uncultured Bacilli bacterium
TGGTAAGGTTCCATTACAGCGCAAATTAACTAGATATATGTTAGATTTCAGTCATATAGAAAAACTGATATTTGAAGTAATTCCAAGTATCAGTTAATTTTATTATTTTTTAAGCGATTGCCTTACAAATAAGATTTTATACTATGAAATGTGATCTACAGTATCAAAACGATAACCTAATTTATGCATATTATCAATAAAATCTCCAAGTGCTAAGTAATTTCCTTTATTCTTTGGATGTAATAAGTAAATTACTCCATTGTGATAAAGGGACATCATTTTACTTAATGCTTCTTGTTTGGATAGATCTTCTTCAAAATCAACATAGGCAGCACTCCAAAAATAAGTACGATATCCCATATCTTGAGCAATTTTTAAACTTCGATAACTCCATTCTCCAGCTGGTTCACGATAAATAAGAGGCATATCATGGCCTGTTATTTCTTTATAAGTTTTAGATACATTGGTTAATTCTTTTACATAATCGTTAAAATTATCACGATTTGCTAGTTTTGGCATCGCTTTATGATGGTGTGTATGATTTCCAACAATATGCCCTTCTTGTTCCATTCTCTTAATTAAATCTTTATTATCTATCATATACTGTCTACACAAGAAAAAAGTTGCTTTTACTTTTTTTTCTTTCAATACATCTAAAATCTCTTTCACATAGGTATCATTCGATCCTTCATCAAACGTAAGATAAATTACCTTTTCATCAGGTCCCATATAATACGCATTATATTTTGCTAATTCTTCTTGTGATACATCTGCTTTATTACGTTCATGATTTCTTTTATTTCCATGTCCCCAACCACGAATTTGATTATCAATGTTATCATATGTATCTAAATATGAGATATCTTTCTTTATTACATTTATTTTTCTATAAACTTTTGTACAATTTTTACTTTTATCACATACTTCATATGTTACAATCTGAGTTCCTATCTTAGTAGGTGTAATCATCCCACTTACTTTTACTTTCTTTGTGAGATTACCATCTTCTAAGTCAGTTGCTCGGTACCCCAGTTCTTTATAATTTTCTCCTTCTTTTAACACTACATAAGGACTACCTTTTAACTCTATTTTTGGTTTATTTCGATCTTTTACAATTACTGTTCTAGTTATCTTTTTTGTAAGGCCAAACATATTTCTTGCACTATAATAAATTTTATATTCTCTACTTTCTTTATTATTTATAGTACCAAATATTTTCACACTCAATCTTGTATTAATAAAACTTGCATTGGCACCATATTCTTCATAGACTTCTCCTGGTTCTAAATAAATTACTTTTGGTCCATTTAATTCAATCTTAATAAAAAAACAGGTACTAATCCATACTCCCCATATAATGAAAAAAACAATGACTGCTATTTTATACTTTTGCATATGTCACCTTCTATATAATAAAGCATATGTACATTGTTTATAAAATTGACTTCTTTATAATAAAATTAGATATCTTTTCCAAAAATAAACACCTTGTAAAACAAGGTGTTATTACAATTGGTCGAGAAGACAGGATTTGAACCTGCAACCTCTTGGTCCCGAACCAAGTGCACTACCAAGTTGTGCTACTTCTCGAAACTATAATAAAAAGGGGCTGTAACGAAATAAAATAATTTTGTTTCAGTCCTTTTTCAATTTTGATAAAATAATAAAAACGTTAGAAGAATAAACCTCTAACGTATTTTTGTGATACAATCTAATTGACGAAAGAAGATGTATCACATGAAATATTTTACTATAAAAAGGACGATTTTTCTAGTCCCCTCAAATGATTGTCATGAGGAATTTCAAAAAATAGACAAATTTATGATAATTTTAGAAAAATCTGGTATAGGAAAATTGATAGAAACCAAAAGTAAAAATTTAGGCAGAACTGGATATAATGTTTATAATTTAGTAGCTACCATAATTTATTGCTTTTCTAAATTTCAAGGTTCGGTTAGAGAAATAGAACAATTATGTAAATTTGATTTAAGAGTAATGTATTTAATGGAACAACAAGAGCCTAGTCATAATACTATCAAGGAATGTATTAATAAATATATATTGCCTTATGCTTATGAAATATTTACTATGATTACTAAAACTATAATTGATGAATTTAATTTGGATATTTCTGATGAATACTTAGATGGAACTAAAATAGAAGCGAATGCGAATAAATATCAGTTTGTTTGGAAACCTACAAAATTTCATAAAAAATTAGATATTCAAATTAAAGATTTACTTGTGAAAATGGGCTTTGAATATAAAGATAAAAAATTAATAACAAGTTTTGAATTAAATAATATATTAAAACAATATGTAAACAAAGAAAAAATTGATATAAATAATATTCCAAACGGAAAAGGTAAAAGAAGAACTAAATCACATAGAAATTATATACAATGTTATAAATATTTAATTAAACTACTTGAATACGAAGAAAAAGAAAGAATATGTGGTGAAAGCAGAAACTCTTATTATAAAACAGATAAAGATGCGACAGCTATGGTTTTAAAAGAAGATTATTATTCTAAAAGTGGTCATGTTTTTCATGCTGGATATAATATACAAGTTATGGTGTCAAGTGGAATAATTACTATGTTTGGCGTATTTCAAAATAGGTCAGATTATCATACTTTCATCCCAATGAATGATTTGTTTTATAAGTATTATGGTAATTATCCTAAAAATGAGTGTGCCGATTCTGGATATGGCATTTATGATAACTATAAATATATGAGAGAACATAATATCAATAGTTATGTTAAATTTGCTTCTTGGTCAGGAGAAACTAGTGGCGATAATCCTCAATTGTTTTATACATTTGATGATGGAATTTTATGTTTAAACACTTGTATTGGCGAAGAAATATCCTTCAATAATAGATATCATCAAAGAAATAAGAGTGGTAAATTATATAAATTTACTGGCTGTAATAATTGTAATTATGCATACATTTGTAAGAAAAAATTAAAACATAACGATAATGATTATAGAATTACTGAATTAAATGCTGATTATGAAACATTAAAAGAAAATTCTAGGCAAAATTTGCTTAGTCCAAAAGGTATAGAAATCAGAATAAATAGGAGTATTCAAGTTGAAGGTACTTTTGGACAAATAAAACAAAATATGAGATATATTAGAATTAGACGTCGAGGTTTGGAAAGAGTTAGATGTGAAATAATGCTTATGTGTCTAGGTAGAAATATCCGCAAAATCTTTACTTTAATGGATAAACCTATAATTAAAAGTAAATATTGGGAAAAAACAGACAATTTAAAAAAGGAAATGTTTCCATTTCCAAAACAAAAAAAGAAAAAGGACTGAAACAAAATTATTTTATTTCGTTACAGCCCCTTTAATTTCAGATGGTCGGGAAAACAGGATTTGAACCTGCAACCCCTTGGTCCCAAACCAAGTGCACTACCAAGTTGTGCTATTTCCCGAATTAAAATGGTGCGCCCTAAGGGAGTCGAACCCCTAACCTTTAGATCCGTAGTCTAACGCTCTATCCAATTGAGCTAAGGGCGCAAAACATATATGTAACGATTACTACTTGATTATAACATTATATTTATATTTTTGCAAGACTCTTTTCGCATTTTTATATAACTATTCTTGGAATAAAAAAAGTCAATTTCTGACTTTTTTCTGTTCTTATTATGGTGGTTCCAGCTGGAATCGAACCAGCGACACAAGGATTTTCAGTCCTTTGCTCTACCGACTGAGCTATGAAACCAAATAATGGCGGTCCCGACGAGAATCGAACTCGCGATCTTCTGCGTGACAGGCAGACGTGATAACCGCTACACCACGGGACCATTTGGTTGCGGAGGCAAGATTTGAACTTACGACCTTCGGGTTATGAGCCCGACGAGCTACCAGGCTGCTCCACTCCGCGATATCAATATAAATTGTGTAAAGAACATAAATGGCGGAGAAAGAGGGATTCGAACCCCCGCGCCGTTTCCGACCTCCCGGTTTTCAAGACCGGTCCCTTCAACCAGACTTGGGTATTTCTCCACAATATAGATGGTGCCTAAGGCCGGACTTGAACCGGCATGAGGTTTGATCCTCGCAGGATTTTAAGTCCTGTGCGTCTACCAATTTCGCCACTCAGGCATAAATAATGGTGTCCTGTACAAGATTCGAACTTGTGACCCTTTGATTAAAAGTCAAATGC
Organism: uncultured Bacilli bacterium; assembly: GCA_944358795.1. Taxonomy (GTDB): domain Bacteria; phylum Bacillota_I; class Bacilli_A; order RF39; family UBA660; genus MGBC107952. Next base: position 4,187 of record CALVRW010000044.1, read on the forward strand.
TCTACCTACTGAGCTAACAGGACATATAACAAATTAAATGGCTGCCTCGGCTAGATTCGAACTAGCGCATGCCACAGTCAAAGTGTGGTGCCTTACCGCTTGGCTACGAGGCAATCAATCAAAATGGTGGGAGGAGAAGGATTCGAACCTTCGAAACCGAAGTAACAGATTTACAGTCTGCCGCGTTTGACCACTTCGCTATCCTCCCAAATGGTGCCGAAAGCAGGACTTGAACCCGCAACCTACTGATTACAAGTCAGTTGCTCTACCAATTGAGCCATTTCGGCAAAAAAATAATGGTGGGCGATATAGGACTCGAACCTATGACCCCCTGCTTGTAAGGCAGGTGCTCTAACCAACTGAGCTAATCGCCCAAAAACCTTTGGACGTATTTAATATTACCAGTTTTCATATTGTTTGTCAATAGACTTTTTTTTATTTTTTTTGTTTTTTTAAATTTTCCTCTATCCAATATGGTAATTTGTATTCCAAGGTTTTAAACCCCTGCTTTGTTTCAACAATTTTTCTCTGTTTTCCAGAATATTTTCTACTGTTTTTATATGCTATATTTTTAATACTAAGTTTTAATTGATAATCTTCATCATCCACTTCTAATATTTCCGTATAAATAACATCACCGATATTTACAAAGTCGTGGATATCTTTTACAAATCCATGTGATATTTCTGATATATGAATTAAACCACTATAATATTCATCAAATGATACAAAGGCACCATATGGTTCAATTCCAGTAATTGTCCCTTTTACCACATTTCCTTTCTTATAATTTGCCATAGATACACCTCGGTTAAATTATAACATACTTTCTTTAAAATAAAAAGTTTATTTACGTTTTAGCTTTTTCCTTGTATAATGGAGTTGGTGATATTATGACAGATACAGAAAAAATAATAAATGTAATTGATAAATTACGTCCCTTTTTAATTAATGATGGGGGTAATATCGAATTTGTAAAATATGAAAATAATATTGTTTATATTAAGATGATGGGAGCATGTGCTGATTGTATGATGCTAGATTATACTTTAAAAGAAGGAATTGAAATGGCAATTAAGGATGAAGTACCTTCTGTAATTGAAGTTGTTAATATCAGTAATTCACAACCAACTTATTAAGCCATTCTATTTCTGGTAAGTAAATAATTGATTTTAAATATTGATATGTGAGTGCAATCATGCGTTCATACTCTTTGATATGAGTTACAATTTTAAGTAACTCTTTTTCATTCTTTTCATCTAATATTACATCTTCATAAATATCAAAATAAAAAGTTGGAAATAATAAACGAACAAAAAACATTTGGCAATCATATTCGGTTAAATTACTATAAGTAAGATAATAAATAATTTCATTTATAATATCTGGTTGATTAAAAAAAGAAGATTTAAAATATTCACTAGCATCTCTACTAGGGATATCTAAAATAAAATTTAATGGATTATATAGGTCAAATAAGGTATCACCAAAATGGATTCTTTTATGAGAAACTGATAAAATATGAGTATCTTTTTTTTCTAACATATGAAATAAACTAATACTTGTTTCTGCTAACCCAACAAAATAACTAAAGCTTTCTCTAATACGAGGATGCTTTTTTGATAATTGGCTTACTTGATATTCAAAATAATCTATTTTATTTGTCCATAATTGATACCAATCATCTCTTTTTAATATAGGATAATCTCCTATATTTTTTGTTTTATTTTGAAATAACATTAAATCACTTAAAATAACTACGTCATCTTCTTTGATATATACCTTTAATAAGATATAAGAAATCTGATTAATATATGTTACTATCTGTCCAGAATTATTTAAGATGATTTCATGGCAATATAAGTCCCTCTCACGTAAGATTTGCGTTAATTGATATATTTGTTTCAACTCTTCTAAATCTCTTTCTACAGGCATTAAAACATATCTAGATTTATCTATTTGAAATGAATATCGCTTATTCATTTGGTGAATAGTTTGAATTGTTAAACCATAGTAATAATGAAGGGCATTTTTCATAGATTCACCTCATCTAATTCTATGACTTTTCTTTTTATTTCATGCGAAAAGATATAGTACTATCGCACTATATCTCTTATTTGTATTAATTTTTCATGATATACTTGAATTAACTCTTCTAATTTTTTATTTTTTTCTTCTAATATTTCATTATTTTTCTTTTCTTCTTCATATAATTGTTTATATTCTGAATCATCATTTACTTCTAAAATCTCCATTGGTTCTTCTTTTGAAGTAGTATCATGATTGTTCACTACAGTTTCCGTACTAACATTTGATGGGTTTTCATTTACATCAAAGAATTCAAATCCTGAACTCATTTCTTTTGGTAGTTCAACTTCATTGTTTACAGGTTCTGAAACACTATAATCAATTGTTGGCTCTGTTGGAATAGAAGTTTGTTCTTCATTTTCCACTACTGGAATATCGTCTACAACAATTGGATCTAAAGCAACAGGATTTGGTAATTCTGTTTCATGAACAATTTCATTGGTAGTTTCAACTGGTTGTTCTGTTGAAACAGTTTGTTCTACTTCATTTGAAATTTCAACTGGTTGTTCCATTGGAACTGATTGTTCTAAAGGTACTTCCGTACTTGTTTCTTCCTTTATTTCCTCTGAATCTTCATAACTCTTTTTACCAAATAAGTTTTTAAAACTAAATTTTCCTTTTTTCTTTTTATGCTCTTCTTTTTCTTCTTTTAATGGTTTAGAAGGCATAATAATTTCCATTGTTGCTTCCAAATTTCCTTCATTTTTATTTTCAATTTTCGAAAATTCTTGGTCAACTTCATTCATTAAATTAGTTAAATCTGCATTCATCTCTTTCAATGTTTCTGTTTTTTCTTCAAGGGCTTGTTCATTTTCCGACAATTCAATATTATTAAAATCTGGTATATTAGCACTTAAATATGGCATCACTGCCACTGGTAAACGGAGTGCCTTTGCATCAGTGATTTCTAAATTTTCTAGTAAATGATAATTTAAATCTTCTACACCTAATTTATTACATTCTTTATTATCATTTACAATTCCTACGATTGCATTTTTTACTCTATCCCATTCCTCTTGTGTATCAATTGGAAGAACTTGTTGATTATCAATTACCTTTGCTACGAAAATTTTAACGTTACCATCTGCATCAGGACCTTCAATACTATAAATAACATAAGCTTGATCGTCCAATTTGAAATAGCGTTCAACTGTTACGCTTTGTTCGGTACCGTTAATGATTAATTCTACTTTTTTCATATTTCCTCCTCTATTCTTTTACCCTTATAACAATTATATCAAAAAAACATTTATATTCAACATATTTTTCAAGATTTCTCTATTTTTCTTTTATTTTCTATTGTATAATAAAGATTATTGGAGGGATCTATGTGTTAAGAAAAAAAGTAGATAGTATTGCACTATTAATTTTTTCTATTACCTGTATTGTTTTAGGAATTTGTACCATGGTAAATGGTAAATTAATCTTACGCTATAATATTTATTTAATTGGGGCCTTTTTAGCACTCATAGCGATTTTTGATTTTTATCATTTATTTTTTGGAAAAAGAGAAAAGAAAAAACTAATCGAAGCAATTATAAAATTAGTATTGGACTGTGTTTTTGCTCTTACCATGTTTTATAAAACAGATTTTATTCTAGCAAGTATTACAATATTTTTTGGTTTTTATATTTTTCTACATAGTTTTTTACACTTATTTAATTTTTTTCTATACTATACCAACCATATTAAAGGAAGTTTAAAATTATTCTTTTACTTTATTGTTACACTGATACTTTCATTGCTACTTATTTCTCATCCAAATCAAAATATTATCTATGCGCAAATTATTATTGGTCTTTATCTTATTTTTTTAGGACTTACGAAGTTAGATGATTTTTTAATAGAAATTATCCCTACTAGAATTAGTAATAAAATGAAATCAAGAATTCAAATACAACTGCCTATTTTATTTGCCATGTTTATTCCAAAAAGATTACTGTCTTTAATTAATGAAATGGTAGAAATTAAAAAAGATGATACAAACTTCAAAGTTGTGAAAAAACAACATTTTCCTGATATTGAAGTAATTATTCATTTGGCAAAGGGAGGATCTGCTGCATTTGGTCACGTAGAAGTTTGTTATCAAAATAAAATTTATTCATTTGGTAATTATGATATGCATTCACGAAGTTTCTTTAACGCAATTGGTGATGGAGTTATCTGTATTGCTGATCGAAATCGTTATATTGACTATGTACTAGAACAAAAGAATCGTTATCTTGTTGTATTTGGTATTCAATTAACAAAACAAGAAAAAAAACTTGTAGAAGAACGGATTCATCATTTAACAGAACACAATACAATTGATTATTATCCAGATTTAGCTTTAGCTGATAAAGGATTATTACCACCAGGTGATTACCATGATATGAGTAGTGAAATATATAAATTAGCGAATGGGAAATTTAAAAAAATTATTTCTGGAAAAAATAAAAAATTTTTCGTATTAAAGACAAATTGTGTGATGGTGGCAAATTCTATTTTCAATGGAATTGGAAAAAATATCATTGCTTTAAATGGAATTATTTCGCCTGGATCATACTATGAATATTTAAATAATGCTTTTTTAAATAAAAATAGTAATGTCATTACGAGAACTGTTTATACAAAAGAAACCAAAGATCAATCAATGTAATCGTTTTAATTCACGAATAAATTTTGACTTATGGAGATAGGGTATACACAAGTATACTCTATTTTTTGTTCTAGTAAGAGCGACATAAAAAAGTCTTCGTTCTTCTAAATATGTTTCTCGATTGTTGGATTTTAACATCGCAATCAATGAATTATCTTGAACTTTCGTAGGAAATCCATAAGTACCATCTTCTAGATTAATTATAATTACTTGATCATATCCTAATCCCTTTGCTGCATGAATTGTAAGATAACAAATTGATAATTTTGTATAATGTTTATAACAAAAATGATTTTTAGATACCTTTTTTAACAGAGGATTATCATATAAACGACTAATATCATGTTGATACCTTCCTAAAATTAAAATCGACTGTTTACAATTTTCTTTTGCTATCATTTCTAATATATAATTTAATTTCTTAGTAAAAGTACTTTTTCGATAATAACAATAAATAATAGGTCCATCAATATGTTTCGTTGATTGCAATGATTTTTGAATCTGGCTTTTATTTTTCATAATAAAACGGCCTGCTATTTGAATTAATTCATTACTATTACGATATGTCATCGTCAAAAATTTAACCTGACTACCTGGAAATAACACTGGGAATTTAATAAATAAATTGCTGTCACTGCCAGAAAATTGATAAATTGATTGCCAATCATCACCAACTACAACCAGTTTTGCTTGTGTTTTTTCTACTAGAGTTTTCAATAATAAAAAACGATGATACGAAATATCCTGATATTCATCTACAAAAATATAAGAAAATGATAAATCAATTTTCTCCTGTAATAACTTCGTAGCTTCATTAATCATATCAGAAAAATCAAATAAATGATGTTTCATTTTATAAAGATGGTAAACCTGTTCTATTTTTTGGAACAAATAAAAAAAATCTTGTTGTCTTTTTCTTTTTTTACGTTTTTTCATACATTCTTTTTCTTTATCGTTTAGTGTATCCCACTTGTTCCAAAATGATAATAAAATCTCAATAAATTTAATATAGTTTGGATTATTTTTTATTGTCTCCCATGAATCTTCTTTTTTTATTTTTCTACTATTAACACGACACATCTTCGTATTCATAAATTGATAGCACTTATTTTGAAATATAGTATCGTATTTACATAAACTACTAATTATAATTGTGACCAATTCTTTCTTATTACTTAAAATTGTCAAATCTGAAACCTTCTTTTTTATAATTTCTAACCCAAGTTTATGAAATGTCATTATTTCTACTGGATAATGCATTTTATCATGTAATTGTTTTTTTAAATCTCGAATTGTTTCATTCGTAAATGATATCATTAGAATTGTTTTAGGATCAACCTTTTTTTCTTGAATTAAATATAATACTTTAGCCACAATTGTCGTTGTCTTACCACTCCCTGCTCCTGCTATAATCATTAGCTGACAAGAAGAATCTAAGACAATTTCTTTTTGTTCTTTATCTAATTTAATATTTGGATCAATTTTAGATAGAATCGTTTCTATTTTTCTTTCTTCCATATTAATAACATACGATAAACAGGAAAAAAACCCTTCAAAAAAACACGAAATATTCGTGTTTATTGATATATGATGAAAGCAAGAATCAAGAAAGCCACCTCAAAGAAGAGAGATAATAAGCCAATCATAAATGCATTAGAAAAACCATTCTCTCGATCAGCCATTTTTCTACCTACTGCCGTCGCATACGTTTTAGCAATTCCCTTTGAATTAGATGATTCTTTTCCTGCTACATTAGTATTTTGTGCATTTACTTGATCTTCACTATCACTCATATTTTGTCCTGCTTCATTTTGAGAAATTAATCTTAAATATTCTTCTTTTAAAGCTTGCAATTCTTCGATTCTTTTTTCTCTTTCAGATTTTACTTCACGTTCCATTCTACGCACCTGCTTCTTTAATAAACTTTGTTACAATTGACTCTTTTTTTCTTTTTACTTCACACCAATACTGAATACTAATTAAAACAGATCCAAGAAAAGCCATCAACATATCCCACATTGTGTCTGATACTCCGGTTGTCATTACATTTTGTGCATCTTTACTAAAAATATAATCTGATATAAATTCATAAAATTCCCATAAAGCAGCAATAGAAAGGGTTGTCGCAATCATAAAGATAACAGTAAATAGTAAATTCATTTTTTTATATTGCTTTAATTTAATTAATAGTAATAATGCGATAAAGGCACTTAACATTCCTGAAATAAAATGCATAATTTTATCATATCCAGGAATCAAATCATAAAAATTTATAATTGATCCTAAGAAATGAGCAAAAAAGACAAAAATCAGATACATCGTTTCTACTTGAATACTAATTTTTAAAGAAAAGAATTTTTTAAGGAGAAATGGCACTAACATAACAGGTATGATAGAGATACATATTAAAAAACCATAAAAGTCATTATTTAATATTCTCATAACTCCACAAATAATACCACCAATGATAGCAATTGTTATTAAACCTATATTTAATTTTTTATTCATTTATTTTCTCCATTTCTACTTGATTAATCGATTGAAATCTCTTACTAATTTTTTCAGTTGTTGTATGAATTTCTTTTACATCCTTATTAACTGTATCAATACTTCTTGATAATTTATCCCAACGTTCTTTATATCTTCTAAATTCTTGATCTAATAATTTTAATTCTTGATGAATAATAGATGCATATTTATCACGTTCCATATTTTTAATAATCATTTCTATTGTTGTAAGTGTACTAATTAAAGTAGTTGGGGATGTAATCCATACTCTTTTTTTATAAGCATATTCAATTAAATCTGGATGATATGCATTTACTTCAGCAAAAATTGCTTCAGCTGGTAAAAATAAAATTGCTTGATCTGTTGTAACACCAGGAATAATATATTTACTTGCTATCGCATCAATATGCTTTTTCATATCGGCTTTAAATAATTTTTCGGCTGACTCTCGAACTGCCTGTCCTACTTTTTTATCTACCATTTTGCGATAATTTTCAAGTGGAAACTTAGAGTCAATTGCAATTGTTCCAAGTGGTTCAGGTGCAAATAATACACAATCGGCAATTGTTCCATTAGAAAAAGGATATTGCAAACGATAAATAGCATCATTTTCTCCAAAAATACTAGACATAATATGATGAAGATTTACTTCACCAAAAATTCCTCGTGTTTTTTTATCCGTTAAAACACTTTGAAGGGATACAATATCATTTGATAAACCATCGATTTTAGCTTGTGCCGCATCAATTTTCGCAAGTCTCTCTAAGACATTAGTAAATGTCTTATTACTCTTTTCAAAATTTTCATCTAGCCTTTCATTTACTCGATCATTTATCTGCATTAAACGATATTCTAATTTGTCATTTAATGTATTAAAATCTTCGTTCATTGTTCTACCTAAATCACTTTTAAACTCACCTAATTCTTTAATGACATTCGTTTCCAACTTACCAAGACGTTCTGTTATATTAGATTCATTAATATTTTTCATAAAAGATAAGATACTGACTACAAGAATGATAATTAGTAGTCCTAATATAATATATTCCATATTATCCCACCTATTCTATATCCATTTTATCACTTTCTTTTCTTGTTTCCAATCAAAAAGAATAGATTTTCTATTCTTTTAGTCCTGTTCTAAAATCCAACTTTCATATCCACCATTTAAATTTATCAGTTTATAACCTAATCGATTTAATATTTGTGATATTTTTAAACTTTTTAGCCCTTTCTGACAATAAATATAATAAGTTTCATTCTGATTTAAATACTTCTGATAAAAAGCTAATAATTTTTCTGCTGGAATATTGATTGCTCCAGGAATGTGATTATCATTATATTTTTCAACACTTCTAATATCAATTACTTTGACTCTTGATAGAATTCTCGATAATTCAGAAACAGAAATACTTGATATCATATAAACCACCCTAATGTAGTATATGACTAGAAATCATAGATATAAATTATATATGCTCAATTTTTACATAAAAGAAGAATAGATACCATTCTATTCTTCTTCATCGCTAAAGAAATCATCAAAAAATTGATCATCTGTTACGTAGTCATCATCATACTCAGTTGAAGATATTGGTTGTGATTGTTTTTTTTCTGTAGTTCGTGTTTCTTTTGGTTCTACTTTCACTTCTTCTTTTTCAATTTTTTCAACTTTTTTAGATTCGACATTTGGAACAGTTGTTTTAATCGTTGGCTTTTCTATAATCGGCGTTGCCACTTCTACAGGTTGTGATTGTTCTTTTGATTTTAATTCTGCAACTGGTTTTACTTGAGGTACTGTTTCTTTTTGTTTCTCTTCTTCTTCTAACTCAGCAATTTTTGAATCAATGCGAGCAAGTAACCTGTCAATATCAAAAGAATCTTTCTTCTTTTCTTCCATTTTTGGTTCTACTTTTGCTGTTTGTTTTGCATTCTTCTCTTTTTCACGACGTTCTTCTTCTTCTAATTCAGCAATTTTTTGATCGATTTTCTTAACTAAATCATCCACATTTTGTGTTTGTGGTCTTGAGCCAGTTGGTCCCATCATACCACCTAACATTGAATCATTTGGCATTGGTCTTCTTCTTGGTGGCATCATTCCACCACCCATTTCACCTAACATTTTTTCACGACGCTCTTTTACTTTTTTATCAACAAATCCTTTTAAGTCAAACATTTGAATTGGTTCTTTTTGTCGTTCTGGGTAAGTAGCTTTATCATATGTTTTTCCCCACAAATTATCTTTTTCCATTTGCCAGTTAAATGCTAATTTTGTTTTAAATGGCATTTTACGAATACGCAAAATGATTGTTTCTCCAGATTTCAATCGCTGTAAGTCACTTACGGTAATAAGTGGAGTACTAGCTGTTTTATCATCCTTTTTCGATTTTTTCTCTCCACACATTTTAGAAATTTCTTCTAAGGCATTTAATTCACTACTAATTAAGTAAATAATATTACCACAGTTACCTTTAATTGTTTCTCCATCATTTTTTCCATAAACTTCTGTTAATTGTGCAAAGTTTTGGATAATGAAGTTAAAACGTATATTTCTAGAACGAGACGCAGTAATCATCGTCGTTACGTCTTTTAATGGTGGCATGTTCGCAAACTCATCCAAAATAAAGTTAGTACGGAATGGTAATTTACCACCATTTTCTTGTGCTACATCAATTAATGTTTCATAGCATTGTTTTAAGAAAATGGTTACAAGTGGATGGTAAGTCTTCTTTTCATCTTGGATAACCAAGAATACGGCTGTTTTTTGTCTACCAATATCTTTCATGTCAAAATCACTATAACTTAACATTTCTGATATGTTTTCACGAGATGCGAACAGTTTAATCTTTTGTTTAAATACGGAAAGGATACTTCCTTTCGTATCTTGTGGTGCAATTAACGTGCTTGATGCATTCGTATAAGCAGCGCCAGCAGGATCTTTATCACTAAAATATTCTTTAACATATGTAGAAGCACCTATTTTTTGTTCACCTATCGTTGTCATAATATTAATACTATTTAAGTTAATTTCTTTTTCAGTTGCATCTTCAAATAATGCTAGTGCCAATCCGGCAAAATAGTCGGCAGAGGTTTTTTCCCAGAATGGGTCCTGATTCTTAGACGAATCATCGTATAGGATATTTAGCGCTAAGTCATCTAGTAACTCAATCGCTTTATCTGAATTATGTTCTTTGTATAAAGAATAAGGTAATGTAAGAGGGTTCCATGCGTTTCCATTTTGTGGGTTACGGAAATTCAATAAGACAACATTGTACCCTTTCTCTCTTAATTCTACTGCATTTTTTTCATAAATTTCTCCTTTAGGGTCAGTAATGATCATAGATTCGCCATGTTTAGCTAAAACCCTTACAAGAGGTTGTACAACAATTTGTGTTTTACCAGAACCAGTTGCTCCAATAATTAAACTGTGATATTCGCTATCATCAACCCACATTTCCTTTTTATTATTGATAAGCGGAATACCTCCAGCATCAATGGAATCTGCTTTTGGATCAACTTTCTTAAGTTCTGCTTTAATTTCTGATTCTTTTGCCCATCTTGCATATCCACTTTCTTCTTTTTTACCTTTTACAACACCAATTCCTTTTTCACGATCAAAGAAATATGATTTTACACTTAAAATAATCGTTACTAAAGCGAAAATATAAAAGATTATTGCTTGTCCAATCATATCTGGACTAAAAATCGGTAGTGGATTAAATCCATGTAACGTTGAAGTCTCTACAAACGAAGTAATGTTAAGTAGTGCAATTGCTACAAAGTAAAATAATAAAATTGCAAATACAATAAAGATTTTAATATCTTTCGCATCAGCTCTAAATTTTAATTTCATAAGTCACCTCTTATATTTTATTATTCTTTCTAACTGTCATCATAATTTTTACTATACCGATTAATAGTATCAAAAGGATACATGGAATAAACCAAAATTTTTTAATAAAGCCTAACATTTTATCTTGTTCACTAACTCTTGTATCTAAGATAAATTCAATATTTTTAGGTTGTGTATTAGCATCAAAACTCCATGTATATACTCCTGTTTCTGCATTCATACTATCAGCATTACTTTGTATTACTTTTAATGGTGTTTTTAAAGTAAATGTTGCTCTTTGATAATAAGGATTCAATGGAACAAATGGTTTTTGAAAAAAATTTTCTTGATAATCCGTTGTAGTAAACTTTAATTGATTATTCTCATGTGTTACTTGAATTGAACTAAATAAACTACCATATAAAATCGAATTATTTGCAAATGTATTTAAATCCATATTTTTTCTTTTTCCTGTTACACCAGTGGTAGTCTGAGTTTTATTTACTTTATAGTTAAATAAACTATAAGGTGGATTGTTTTCATAAATTGTTTTTTGCATATTTATATAATCATCTACATTTTGATTATTACTCGTAAAATAGGAATTGTCTTCGCTCACATTGATTTCTTCTGTAAAGTTTAAATCTTGATCAATAGTCAACGTGTAGTCAGCAGTACAACCGGTTAATAGAAAGAGTAATCCCATGATAAACAATAATTTCTTTTTTTTCATGATTCTCACCCTTTCGTATAATTTTGTTGACAATATTTTTGTACATCTTTGTCCATAATGATATTTTTACCACTAGGAGATTGTAATTGCCAGTGTAAATGCTTTCCTGATGAGCATCCGGTATTTCCCATCGTTCCTAAATAATCACCAGTTTTTACTTTATCTCCTACTTTTAATTTTGGATTTAACGTATCTAAATGCCAATAAGATAAAGTATATCCATTATATTCAGATTTTGGGTCATCAATTCGAATATAATATCCTTGTCCACCCATTACTCCTCCTTGGAAACAAGAAGGATAAGTATTTGCTTTATCTGTACCAATTCCGACAATTGTACCATTTGTTGAAGATACAATCTTTACTGGAGCCGATAATTCTAATCGATTTCCGAATAAAGCAGTGTGTGAAAAGTCGATAGATCCATGATATGTACCACCTTGATAGTATTCTCCTGCTGAATAACAATTAGGACTATAGAATTTTTCGGCAATTGGGAATTTGATACCAGGTAATACTTCACCGGTACTAGCACAAGTTGTAGCAAGTGAAGTGGCACCATTTTTCTTATAATGTTCTAATAAAATCTGATCATATTTTTTACCTAAATCCGCCTTAGCACTCCAAGCATTTTGATCATTGCTTGCAAAATTAGTATATACAACATTTCCAGATTTATCTACCACAACTTGTCCTGATACAGAATCAATTAATTGGTCGAAATGTTTTTTAGCTTGTCCAGTAAATGGAGCAATGTATCTACCCTTTCCTGTATTTCCTTGTTTCCATACATGAACTGTTCCATAATCTAAATTATTTGTTTCTTCTATCGTACATCCTTGGTCAGGATCACAATATACTTGATCATTTTCACAACCACGTAATCGAATAACATTTCTTTTCGGATCATAACCATAATTACAGTTCTCAGGATTTCCTGGACACATCGCATTTTGTCTTGTTAAAGCAAAACTTCTTGCAGCTACTGCTTGGGCTTTGATTGCTTCATCTGGTGCCCCTCTATTTTCTGCAAAAACGACACCTTTTACATATTTTTCAAAATCGACTGTAAATTCTACTTCACTTCCATCACAACTTAACACTTCTACTTTTACATCTTGCACTGTTTTTCCATTTACTTGATAAGTACAACTTGTTACGCTACTTGTAGTATCTTCATCTTTACAAACCATTGCGGCATAAATATCGCGAATAGAAAATATGTCATCTACTTTTTGCTCAATCACAGCTGCTTTATTTTCCGGATCATCTGGTAAATCTTTACCTAATTCCGTTAATCTATCTTCTACATATGTGTTTTGTAGCCAATCTTTAATTTCATCTTCGCTCTTATCTTTTACTCCATTTACAATTTCTTTTGCTTCTTGATATAGTTCTTTGGTATCACGATTTGCCGTTTCTGATGTTTCAGTACATTCTTCCTTTATTACCTCACCAGTTTCTGGATCTACTTCTCCGACATTACATTTATAATCTTCCTCAACCGAAACATTTGTTTCAAAAGTAAGAATTGCCGATACTAAATTAATATCAACACCTGGATTATCTTCAATCATGTCGTTTATTTTATTATAAAAAGAGGTCCCTTCTTCTTCACTGTTAAAAAATTGAGCCCACTTACTTTCTATCGCTCTTTCACAGCCATTATCACCAGCATTTGCGATACCTTCCATTCCTTGTGTTTGTCCTAAAATCATTACAAGAATGATAACAATGACTCCACAAAATAAGATAACTGGTAAGATCGGTAGTAACACAGCAATTACAACTTGAATTTTAGCAAAAGCACCTGTTACTTGCTCAAATGCCGATTTATTACCATTGTTACCACCAAACATAGTCTCACCACCATACTAATTTAATAGAATTACAATCCTCCACCACTTCCAAAAGAATCTAATTCTTGTTCTGTTAAAATAATATTTATACGCATTCTTCTACTTCCACAAACAAATAATGCTTCACCTTGATTATATCGTTTAATACTTTCTTTTTCACTATCATTTAAATCAATTAATTTTGCTAAATCCTCAGTTGCTTGCTTTTTTAGTCCCATAACCAAGTAATAAGATGCGTTATCAAAAATCGCTTTTCCTTGTGTGATAACAGAAGGATCACTAAAATCACTTGGTTGTTGTGTAATAATAATCGTACCAGTATTGTATTTTCTTGCACGTCTTTGTACTTGAGCTAAGAAATCAGCACCTAGTGTGTTATTACCTGATAACAATACGTGCGCTTCATCAACGGAAAGGACAGTATTCACACTTTTATCTAATGTCATTCCCCATGCATATTTTAATATGTTAAAGAATAAAGCATTTCTAATATTGACATCAGCATTCATTAATTCACGAATATTAAATACAATAAAATCACTCTTTGGTGAAATTGTCGTATGACCATCAAAATAATATCTTAATTCTTTTACAATTGGACGAATTTTTAATTCCAAACGTTCCATAATATCACGTTCATGTGTTTTTTCAGGCATAGCAAGTAATCTACCACGAATTGTCGCATAAACATCCTTAAATGTTGGATAATCTTTTGAAGTAAATTTTGAAAAGTCACTATTAAAATCCATTCCAAAACGTCGATAAGTATCTTGCACTACTTCACTAAATAAAGTAACAACATCCTCAGAAATACTTGGATCATAATATTTTAAGAACGCTTTTAATGTTTGAAGGGTTCTCGTTAATACTGTATACCCAAGTCCCTGTTTGATTTCATCTTCATCAGCATCCATAATTACCTCTAGTGGATTAATCATTCCAAATTCTCCACCTTTACCAAGATCAATAAAATCTCCGTTATATTGACGAGCCATTTCTTCCATTTCTCCTTCAGGGTCAATCATAACTACTTGATAGTTATTTCTAAAATGACTACGTAACATTAATTTAGCTGCAGTAGATTTACCACTACCAGAAGTACCCAAAATAATTAAATTGGCATTATTTCTATTGTGTTCCTTTTTTGTTTGATATAAGAATTGATTAAAAAGGATTACTCCTCCTGAAAAGTCTACACCAAGTAAAGTAGATAATCCTGGATCTTTAATACTATCAAAAATAAATGGATACATAGCAGCAATTGTAGGAGATGGAATTGGCGTTCCAATTCGATCCTCAATATCATTTTTTTTATAAATAGGTAAAATAGATCTGAAAACTTTTTCTTGTTCAAAGCGAAGCGGAATTGCGTTCAATTCTAGTGCTTGTAAGTAGTTTTTTACTTGCATTTTCTTTGTAATTAATGCTTCTTCTGAATCAG
This sequence comes from uncultured Bacilli bacterium, assembly GCA_944358795.1. Taxonomy (GTDB): domain Bacteria; phylum Bacillota_I; class Bacilli_A; order RF39; family UBA660; genus MGBC107952. Next base: position 19,286 of record CALVRW010000044.1, read on the forward strand.
CAGTTATCATAATATGCATTTGGAAATCATAAATTTTTGATTGACTAGATGCTAACATGGAAATAAAAGATTCTAGTGATTCATAATCTTGACGAATACGTTCTTGAATCGTTTTATCGTTTTCTTCTTGATATCGCTGTTTCAAATCAGCAATTTCTTTATTTAACATTTTACTAATTACATTAAATGGCATAGGAATATGCTTAATTACTACCTTAATACCTGACATACTAGTTAAACTAGATAAAAATCCAGGTTCAATATAACGAGGGTATGAAATAACCGTTAGAATTGTCGCATATTTATCACTAATGATAAACGAATTTGCTTTAAATTCCAACCCTTTTGGTGCTAATTGACTTTTAATATTCATATGGTATCACCGTCCCAAAGTTAGTAGTAGTTCCCCCGTTTAAGAAATTATCTAAAATAATTCGTAAATCTTCATTTGTTGTCTGATGACAACTAAGTCCAACATTAGCAAATAATGTAATCAATGTACGAATTCTTTTTTGAATGACATCCTGATTTTTTTCTTTAAACAATAAGTAATATTCTGTATCAACGATATTGTTATTTGTAAACATATTTCCTTTGTTAATATCTTCCATAATAATTTTTCTTTTAATTGGACTTTGAGTTTCTTTAAATAACAATTGAAGTTGTGATAAATATACGTTAATATCAACCGGTCTATCAGCAGCAATAATCCAAAATTCATAATCAATTGTATTATAAACATTTTTTAAATTTTCAATTGCAGCGATTTGAGCACCATAATCCATAATGAATATATTTTTAGGCATAATCTTAATACCTGTCACTTTTTCATTACTGTCTAAAATAATTTCTCCATTCGTAATATTTTTAATTGGAACAAAATTATCATTCGTATATTTACTTTTTGCTTTCATTTGACTCATCTAAGAAACACCAACCTTTCCATACATACTTTTGTCTTGTTGTGAAAAATTCATAGGCTGCTTTTATAATTGTTAATACATTATGATAGTTTGGAACTGGCATTACGAGAAAGCCAGCAATTAATGTTGGGAGTAAGGTTAGGATTGCTACAACAGTGTTATTAATTGGCAATGAAACAAGTCCTAACAATGTAAATCCTAAACAACAACCAAACATAATCAATTCTTCTTTTTTGAACAACCCAAAAATTAATAAACTCTTTTTGGAATTGGCTGGTATTAAATAATTTCCATTCATTTGTATCACACCCTTTTCTTATTCTTTTATTTTTTACTTTTCAAAGAATCCAAATTCTTTTGTAATTTTGAAACTTTTTTAACAGCGTCTTGATGTTTATTATCGATTATTTCAACCATCTTAGCACTATCTTCTAAACCTTTAAAGTCACTTTCAATGTTACTAATTTGACCATTTACTAATTTCATTTGAGATTCAATAGCCTTTTTACTTTCATCAGTTAAACTTTTATCCGTATTATATAAATACTCTAAAGAAGAACGCTTGTTTCTTAATTCTTTTGTATGTTTATCAATAATTGAAGAAAATTTTGACATATCTCCTGTTGCTAAATTAACAGCATCGTCTGGTGAAATACTGTATTTTTTAGTAAGTCCAGTCACCATATCAGAATAATGTTCTCTAAGTCGGCTTTCTTGAACACTTAATTTTTGTTCTTCATTCTTGGCAGCTTTTAATTCTTCACTCCAATGACCAAAATCACCATATTCATTAGAAGCACCGAAGAAACGTCCTATTTTTTCTTGTGTTTCTTTAGCAAATGACACCTTTTGCTTTTCTCTTCTTTCTTGTATTACATTTGCTCTATTCATTGCAGTTTTGTATCCAGCTCCAAATTTAGCCCCTGTTGCTCCAACTGCTGCACCTGCTGTTATACCATGAAATACTGATCTAGCACTACTCGTAAAGCCGTTTCTCCACTTGTTTTCATTTTGCAACTTCACATAATCTTCACTAAGTTCATCACCATCATACATCGTACCATCTTCTCGCATTTTAGCCATTTTTTCACGATTGGTGCGTTTCGTTAACGTTCTCTTATATCTATTTCCTATATACTTGGTAGCTCCAACTCCTACTGCTAATCCTGTTCCGACAATTCCCATTTTAGCAAGTTTATTTCCGAATGATCCTTCTGATTTAATTCCAAACATATCACTAAACAATTTTGGTGCATCTTTTGCAAATAATAACAATCCAATATAAACCATCATAACAGCAAAATTACTTAATGTATTGGAATTTTGGATTTTACCAATCTTTACAGCTCCATCTACTAATGTGTATTCTTGTATTCCATTTCTTTGTAATAAATAACAAATATATAATACGAAATAAATCAAAATCAATCGAACAAATAAACTAACATAAGTAGATAATGTTGTACTAATCCAATTTTTGAATATTTTTTCACCTTTTGATGGATCAATATAGGAGAATATAGGAATTGGTGCAATTAATTGTAAAACACTTAGTTTAACAGCACGAATTGCTGTATCAAAACAGAATCCTAAGAAAATCCAAGCAACTACAACTCCTGCTACAGTTGAAATTACATACATATAGTGCATAACATAATAAGTATCATTCTCATACTTATGGTTAATATTAACAAATTTTCCATAATCAGCAATTGAATAACTTTCATTACGCGTATAATTCAAAAATTCTTGATTCTTTAACTCTTCGGAAAGATTCACGGTACCATCATCATTATATGGGTGTCCTTTTACCGTATCAGACCATTTTCCTTCATTAGCATATACGATGTTTCCATTCTCATCCTGTTTTATATTACCGTTTTCATCTTTTTCGATTACAAAATCCTCTGGATAATAAAAGGCTCCAAAAACATTAAACGCTACCATTTTACCAGCATTTTGTTGAATCTTATTAAGATCTTCTTTGCTGGCACTACCTTCATCAGTTCCGATTAAATTTCCTAAAAAGAAATTTCCAATTATATTATCATGAATTACAATTATTTGGAATTGAAACGCAATGGAAAAAATCGTAGGAATAAAGGTAATTACTACTAATGAGATAATTAGTCGTTTGATAATTCCCGTTACTCCTTTATTTCCATCCATTAAATTATCTGGATTAGCGAATAAACTAATAAGGGAGAATGCTATTTTAAACAACATAATAATTCCTAAAATCAAATATACTCTTCCGGTGAACTCTTGGAAAGTTTCATTATTAAAAATAGTCAAATTACTTATATATGCAAATAAATCATAAAATGTTTCAATCAAAGAATAAATCATTTGATCAAGTGAAAAAAGTAATGATCTAATGAAATCCATTAACCACCAATTTGCTTGCATAGTACCCCTCCTATTACGTTCTCTTTTTACTGAGATTAATACACATAAACATTATATCATAAAAAATGCAAATATTATCAAACATTTGCATTTTATCTATATATTAATTTTATCTAAACAGTTTTTCATATTCTCATCACCAAATAATGTCAAAACGAAAGACAAAATAGTTGGTAATATTGCAATTAAAATGACAATTATCAATCGATTAGCAAATCTTTTCGTTGCTTTTTTCATCGCATCAGCATCATCACTACTTGTTGCTTTTATAAAATCCATCATTCCTAATATAACTACTGCAACAACTAAAATAAGACTGATTGTACGATATACTTTCACGATTAGTTGAAGTAAACTATCACTCATGATTCCACCACATACGTATCCTTCGCTACCAATATCTCCATAATAGTTTTCATTTTTAGAAGAATTACCAGATGATGGAGTAGGTTTTGGTGTAACTTTCGGTGTGTAATTTGGATTAGCAGGTCCCCCACCATTTTGAGCACAACACGGATTCCCACTGTCCGCTGCACTTCCCAAGCATGGATGTTGCTTACAATATTCACTTGTGCCAGGTTTATTCGGATTTTTGCTTTCACAGCTTGATAAACAATTTGTTTTTTTTGTTCCACCCGGATCTATTGAACTTGTATAAATTCGTTCACATTCATTTTTACATGTCGCATAAGAGTCACCTGATGATGATCCGCCTGATGAATTACTACAATTAGGATATCCTCGATCTCCAGGTAAGCATACAGCAAAAACATTTTCACATTGTAGCCCAAATACTAGTAAGATTGTAGTTAGTAATAATATTCTTTTTTTCATTTATATTCCTCTAAAATTTACCATTTAAAATAGTATCAATACATGCGGTAGCATCTGAAAATCCAGCATTTGTCAATAATGTAAATATGAACTCTACAATCGATAACACTAAAAATACTAATACAGCGCTAATAATACGTTTAATAAATCTTTTTTCTTTCTTTTTAATATCATCATCACTAGAACCAAACACTGCTCTAGCAAAATCTGCAAGTCCCATAACAACTAATATTAATGGAGCTCCAATTTTTAATAAAATATAGGCATTATGCATAATTTTAGCTGTTGCAACAGGAATAGGAACAATATCAGCACCGCAATTGATTGTTTCCTCTGCTGCATATACATCCATCATTATAAAACAACTTAATAAAAAACAGATACCAAAATAAATATAGTTTTTCTTCATATTCTCACTTTCCTATCCAATATCATTTTATCATATAATCTTTATTTTACAAAGGAATATCAAAAAAAACAGAGAAAAAGAGTAAATTTTTTTCGCAAAGAAATTTGATATAATTACTGCATAATAAAAAGGTGGTATGTAGTAATGAATAGACAAATGAGAAGAAATTTGAGAAAAGATAAAGATCTAGTAAAA
>CALVRW010000045.1 GCA_944358795.1 uncultured Bacilli bacterium
GTAAGGTTCCATTACAGCGCAAATTAACTAGATATATGTTAGATTTCAGTCATATAGAAAAACTGATATTTGAAGTAATTCCAAGTATCAGTTAATTTTATTATTTTTTAAGCGATTGCCTTACAAGTATTATTATTTATTTATAATTCTGTGTACAATTAGGCTTATCACATTCATTGCTTTTACATAAAATTACAGCATAAAAAAATAAGAAAGTCTATATGATGATTATCAAATTAAAACGATATACAGTTAACAAAAAAATCTTCTTATAAACGTTAAAAAATAAAAAAAGTGATATATGAATATAACAGAATTCAATTTTAAAGGAGAAAAATATATATTCCATCTTTAATTAAGAAATCATATCTTAAATAAAGTATTTGTTAATAAAGATTTCATATTCTCTGTTAAACAAAATTAGTATATTATAATAATAGTTAATAATTATAATTATAATTATTACCATAATTGAGATAAAATAAAAAGAATTGTAGACTGTAATTGCAGTCTACAATTCTTTTGTTAAAATCTATTTGCAAAATTCAACACTTTGTAATTTAGTTCAAAATTGATTCCCAAATTTTTATTTTTGATATGTTTTGACACATTCTTCACATACAGGTTCCACTACATGAATTTGGTCATTTATAACAATTTCTTTTACAACTTCGTTTTCTTCATTTTTTCCATACTCAAATGATACTATTTGGATTTCAATAGGCTTATTTACGCTCCATTCAAACTCATTGTTTTCATTCATCCATCCAACCATATCATCTACAGCATCCATTTTTTCTCCTTCTAAAAGATAAAGTTCAATTTCACCTTTTTTTTCAAAAACCTTTAAATCTTTTGGTTCATCATTCACATCTGATGTAATATAAACATATTGCTCACAAACAACGATATAATCAAGTCCCATTTCTTCTAAAACTTTTCTATCTGGAAGTGTATTACAATTTAATATATCTCCTTCTTTAAGAGCACGAGTTTCCTTTTCAGAAAAATATGTTGTTTCATTTTCTTTCTCTTCAGTCGTTTCTCCTTGTGGTGTTTCTTCCTTTGTAGGTTCGCTATTTCCCCCACATCCTGTCATAGTTAAAGCTAATAGCCCTGCAGCAAAAACTTTTTTTACTGCTTTTGTGTTAATTTCAATATTTTTCATTTCTTTTGTCTCCCCTCATTGAAATTACTCGTATAATAGCACTACAATTAATTTTTGTCAAATTTTTTATAAAAAATATCAAAAAAAACCTATTTTTCATAGGTTTTACTTAATTTTATAACGATATTCTTGATTTCTTACTTTAAATACTAACTCGATACTAGATGCATTTTTTACTTCTTTTAACACTTCAACATATAAATCATTTCCAGTATTTACTTTATTCGGTGCTACTTTCTTTAATGCAATTGGTTGTGTTTTTTTCTCGTTATTTAGTATATACTCTACAGTACCATATTGATTTATAAAGTTAAATGCATCTTTATAACTGCTCTTGATATATGAATTATCTAAACTATAATTGATATTCAATTTTAATAAAGTTTTATCATAATTCGTTAAGATATCTGGCTTAATATATTCAAATGATTGATAACATTCTCCTGCAGTTGCACAAAAATTATAAGATAATTTAAATTCATCTTGTATTGTTGCAGAGTTAATCTTTAAGCTTAATCCTTTTAATACATTCTTTTCTATCTTCATCTCATCGCCAATTTTATACTCTTTTACTTTTGTTTTTTCTCGTAAATCAACTGGATTAAGTTTTATTTTTTGATATGTCATTGTAAGTTTATTCTTTAATCCACTAACACTATCAATATATTGAAATACCATTTTTTTATCTAAATAATTGGTTGGTATTTCATAACACAAAATATAATATGATTCATCTGAACTTATTTTTTGATTATCATATACTGATCCTATATCATCCATTTTTTGTAAATAACTTCGGCTAGGATAATAAGATTTATCGTTTACTTTTAATATAGAATTTGCTGTTACTAATTTCGTTGATATTGTATATTTATTTTTTATTCTTAATTGTAATATCACTAATGTTTTACCATGAGCTAATTTATTTCTATTATGATCAGTATTTGTAATATAACTATTTTCTACATTCATAATAAAATTAGTTGTTGAAATTGCTTCTCCTTGTTGGTAAACTTTTTCGTTTAATCCTGATTTCGTATATACTTGGTACCCTAAAAATAGGATAGCAATAACGATTAATACATTACATATTAATTTATTTTCTAAATAAACGTAACGAATATGTCGAAGTTGTCTACGAACTTTTCTTTCAAATTTACCAGAATCGACATTTAATCCAACTTCTACTTCTTCTCTATCTTCTTCTGTAATATTTAATTCTTGTAAGTCTTTTTCAAAATCAAATTGTTTAATATTAAATCCTGTTGCTCTTACAAAAGTTAATATTGCCATAACACCCTGAATTACTAAGGTTATATTAATGATATCAGATACAGCTCTTACTGTTCTTGCACTTAATAATTCTAATTCCATTTCACCAATTGTATTACTTGCTACCATAAGAACAATAAATACTACTACGTATGAGATAATTCCTCCAATGTAATACTTAACCGGTTTTTTCTTCATTATCATTAGTACTAATACAACAATTAAACCAATAATAATTGCAAATATCGATAAGTACATAAGGGTATTAAATAATCCATCAGTAAGTTCTTGTCCCATAACGGAATTTCCATTTTCAAAATAATCAGAGAAAAACTTACTAATCATTCCTACTCGATACGTTAAATAAATCATGAAAGCTAATAAGATAGCATGAATTAATTTAAAGTTTTTAATTAATATTGCATACGGCTTACGAATTATCATATAAATCGCCATCCCCTATCCTGTTTTATTCTTAACAATAGTATACCATGTATTAATCCAAACATAAAGGATTTTAAAATGGAATTTTATGATTTAGCAAAAAATAGACGAATGTTTTTTACATTGTCTATTTTTAATTTTGTTTTATTTTAATTTTTAAAAGAAGCATAACGTTGTTTTTCTTGCATCATATAATCAGAAACTTGTGTTTCAATTACATCTAACGCTTCTCTTTGAACATTAGATAAAATTACTTTTTCTTTCATTGTATCAATGATAACTTTTCCCCAAATAATTCCCATACGAACTTTTAAGTCGTTAAATAAATCTGGAGTAATAGAAGTATAGAAATATCCGAAAAATACTCTTTTTGTTGCAAGTAAAATACGTTTATTTGTTAGTACAACAACATAAGTTGTAATAATATCTAATGGATTATCGTTTTTTTGAGCAGCAAATGCAAATTTTACTTCTTCATCTGGGTTTAAGAAGTTTTCCACAACTTTACAGTGTGCTTTTAATCGCCATGCGATTGTCATCGGGTATTTACTTTTAAAATCTTTTACCATTTGATATACATCATGATTCATAGTTTTTTCTCCTATTTAATAAGACCATTTTCTTTAAAGAACGTTTCATATTGTTCTTGACTCTCAAATCCAGTAGTAGAATCTACTACTTCTTTATTTTGAACAATCATCATAAGTGGCGTTCCAAAATCTTGGTTAAAAATATCTAATGAACTCATAAGGTTTGTTTGTTCTTCTTCACTTAAATCTGTAATATTTAACCAGTTAATATCTAGATCATATTTTTCTGCCATAGAATTTAATACTGGTTTTGCACTTTCACAATAAGAACATCCTGTTTGTGCAATTACAATAATTTCTTTTTCATCACTATTGATTAACTCATCATATTCTGCATAACCAATTTTATTTAAATTAGCATCAGTTGCTTCTAATTTTTCATCTTTAGAAATTACACCATTTTCTTGTAAAAAGTTAAAGAATCCTTCTCTATCTGTATATCCTTGTTGAATATTAACTACTTTACCATCTTTTACTACTACAATTTGAGGTGTTGATGCATCTGTACCTAACATATTTAATAATTCTGTTAGAGCACTTCCAGTAATTTCAGTTGTATTTAAATATTCATATTTTAAATCATAAGTTGTTGTTATTTCTTCTAATACTGGAGCAAATTGTTGACAATATCCACAAGTTGGACTTCCAATATAGATTAATTGTTCTGTTTTACTATCCATTATTTTTTGAAATTTATCAATTATTTTTTGATTTTCTTTTTGTGTCATATAATTAATACCAATTATACCAGCAATTGCAATGATTACTACTATAAAAATTGTAATTATTTTTTTTGTTTCGTTCATTGTTTTCTCCTACTTTCCGCAACATTGTTTGTATTTTTTTCCACTTCCGCATGGACATGGATCATTTCTACCAACTTTTACTTTTTTCTTTTTTGGTTCTTTTTTAATCTTTGTTTCATCTTCTACTGCTGTTCCTTCAGCAACTTGTTTTCGTTCGATGTTTTGTCTTACTTCAGCTTTTACTAAGTAAGTTGTAATTTCACGATCAATCGTATAAAGCAATTGATCAAATAGTTCAAATCCTTCTAATGTATAAGAACGAAGCGGATCTTCTTGAGCATATCCACGAAGCCCAATTCCTTCTCTTAAATGAGACATCGTATTAATATGTTCCATCCAGTGCGTGTCAATTACACGAAGGGCAATTGTTTTTTCAAACTCATCTTTAATCTCATCTGGAATTTCTTTAATTTTTTCTTCATATTCATCTGTTAATTTTCCAAATAAATATGCGATAATTTCATCATTTGTCATTCCATTTATATCATCTACATCTACATGATTTCTTAGTAATGTTGTATTCATATATTCTACAATTTCACTAAAATCTTTTTCTGTTAACATACCTTCTGGTGCGATATGTTCATCAATCAAATCTCCTATTGTATTTTTAAATGTTTCTAAAATTGTTTCATGAATTGACTCACTATCTAAAATTTCATTTCTTCTATCGTAAATAATCTCTCTTTGTTGATTAATTACATCATCATATTGTAATAATGCTTTACGTGTATCAAAATTGTTTCCTTCTACACGTTTTTGAGCAGATTCAATAGAATTTGATAACATTTTAATACGAATAGATGCATCATCATCAAATCCTGCTTTGGCAAGTAATGCTTTTGCTCTATCTGTACCAAATCTTACCATTAAATCATCTTCAAATGAAACACAGAATTGTGAGAATCCAGGATCTCCTTGACGTCCTGAACGTCCTCTTAATTGGTTATCAATACGACGTGATTCATGGCGTTCTGTTCCAATTACACATAATCCACCAAGTTCTCTCACACCTTCACCTAATTTGATGTCGGTTCCACGTCCAGCCATATTAGTAGCAATTGTAACAGCACCCATTTGTCCAGCATTTGCGATAATTTCAGCTTCTCTTGCATGGTTTTTCGCATTTAATACTTCATGAGGTACTCCTTCTTTTTTTAACATAGAACTAATTAATTCACTTACTTCTACTCCAATTGTTCCTACTAATACTGGTTGCCCCATTTTATGACGTTCTTTTACTTCTGCTACAATGGCTTTATATTTTCCTTTTTTCGTTGCAAAGATTAAATCACCATAATCTTTACGAATAACAGGTTTATTGGTTGGAATTGTAATAACATACATGTTATATATATCTCTAAATTCTTCTTCTTCTGTTTTTGCAGTACCAGTCATTCCAGCTAATTTTTTATACATTCTAAATAAGTTTTGGAAAGTGATCGTTGCAAGTGTCTTCGTTTCCTCGTTGATTTTTACGCCTTCTTTTGCCTCAATTGCTTGATGTAATCCATCTGAATAAGCACGACCAGGCATTAATCTTCCAGTAAATGGATCAACGATTACAATCTTACCATCATGCACTACATAATCAAAATCTAATTTCATTGTATAGTTTGCACGTAATGCTTGATTTAAATAATGAACTAAGGTTGTATTTTTAATATCATATAAATTGTCTACATGGAATTCTTTTTCAGCTTGTTTAATTCCTTCTTCATCTAATCCAACAGATTTAGTTTTCTCATCATAGATATACCCATTATTTTCTTTTAACTTTTTAACAAAATGATCAGTTTGAATATAGAGATTTGCTGATTGTTGAAATCCGCCTGAAATAATCAGTGGAGTTCTAGCTTCATCGATTAATACAGAGTCTACTTCGTCAACAATTGCAAAATTAAGTGGTCGTTGTACACGATTTTCTGCTCGAACAACCATATTGTCTCTTAAATAATCAAATCCAATTTCATTATTGGTTGAATACATAATATCACTATTATATGCTTCTTGTTTTTCTTTTGGACTCATATCGTGATTATTTACTCCGACACTAAGTCCTAAGAAACGATAAATATTACCCATCCATTCAGCATCACGACCAGCTAAGTATTCATTTACTGTAATAATATGAACACCTTCTCCTGCTAATGCATTTAAATATGCTGGCATTGTAGAGGTTAATGTTTTACCTTCCCCAGTTTTCATTTCAGCAATATTACCATAATGAATGGCAAGCCCACCGATTATTTGAACGTAATATGGTTTTTCTCCAATCACACGATAAGCAGCTTCTCTTGCCACAGCAAATGCTTCTACTTTAATATCTTCTAACGTTTCTCCATTTGCTAAACGACTTTTGAACTCTTCTGTTTTATTCTTTAATTCTTCATCTGATAATTTTGTCATTTCTTCATCTAAAGCAACAACTTCATTGGCAATTGCTTTAAATTTTTCTAACTCTTTATATTCATGATCGAATATTTTTCTAAAGAAATTCACGTTATCATCCTTTCTAACTCATTCTATTTTATCAAATAATAGATAAAAATAATAGAGAATTTTATGTGAAATTATGAGAAACCTTAAAAAAAGGGCAAATATTGCCCTTAATTTGTCTCAATTATACCATAAGAATTATCTTTTCTTCTATATAAAACACAAGTTGCACCACTATGCATTTCTGTAAACACAAAGAATTCATGTCCCAATAAGTTCATTTGAAGAATCGCTTCTTCTTCACTCATTGGTTTCATTTCGATCTGTTTTCTTTTCACAATTGTTTCTGTTTCTTCTTCTTCTGGTTGAATATCAAAATCTACTATAAAATCTGCAATATTGGCTCTATTATTTTTATGATGCATTCTTGTTTTATTTTTTCTAATTTGTCTTTCTATTTTTTCACTTACCAAGTCAATCGCTGCATATAAATCTTTGTGACTCTCTTCACCTCTAAGGATGACTTTCTTTGCAGGAATTGTAACTTCGATAATTTGTTCTGCACCTCGAATTCTAATTACAACATTTGCTGTTAGTTCCTCTGGATTTTCAAAATACTTATCCAATTTTCCTAACTTTGTTTCAATATAAGTTCTGATGGGTTCGGTTACTTCTACCTTTTTACCGCGAATATTAAATTTCATACCATCACAATCCTTTCTATATTTAGATTATAGCACATTTTATGTAAAAAAGATAGTGAACTATCGTGTGAAATAATGTGAAAAAGAAAAAAACTACTATACTAAAGCAGTTTTTATCTCTACAACATTTTTTGCTTGTAGACCTTTATCAGTACGTACTAGTTCGAATTCGACATATTGACCTTCTACAAGGGTTTTGTATCCTTCACTTAGGATAGCAGAATAATGTACAAAAATATCTTCTTCATCGGTATACTCAATGAATCCAAATCCTTTGTCATTATTAAACCATTTAACTTTACCTCTCACAAATAAATCTCCCTTCTAGCTTTACCTCGCAATACTAATATAACCCCTTTGCAACCCCTTTTTCAAGAAAAATCATTCGATAAAATTCGACACTTATCTATATTTGCAAATCGGCAATATTATTGTGTCGCGACAATATTCATTATACTATCATCTAGGTACTTTTCTTAATATAAGTCTGAAATATATAGTTTTGATGTCTGAAACCACCCTTTTTCAAAAAATAATATTATAAAATATCCATTTAGAGCATGATTTTATAATATTTCAGACACATTTAAAAAAATGTCGTTTTATTTATTGTATATTTATTCTGGAATTGGAAGGGGTAGCATGAAGAAGTTTGTAATTAGTAAATTAATAAACGCAATCAAAAATAACGATTCCTATAGTGATGAACAATTAGAAGTAATCGCTTATGGATTAGAATCCATTTACATTTTAATCACAAAATTAGTTATTATGACTTTAGTAGCAATTTTGTTTAATATCGTAAAAGAGTTCTTGTTATTTTTATTGATTTACAATTTTATTCGAATGCCATCATTTGGATTACATGCGACAAAAAGTTGGATTTGTTTATTATCATCTACTATTATTTTTATAGGTGCTCCAGTGATTGCTATTGTATCTACCATTCCTTTATATATGAAGGCGATTATCGGAATCATTTGTATTTATTTGATGTATAAAAATGCACCTGCTGACACATATAAAAGGCCTATTATTAATCCAAAAAGAAGACTAGTCTATAAATGGATGTCTGTTAGCACTTGTATCATTATGATTGCCATAAGTTTAATTTGTACGAATCAATTTTTTTCAAATGCATTTTTATTAGCACCAGTAGTACAATGTTTTATGATTTCACCAACTATATATAAACTATTTAAATTACCATATAATAATTATTTAAACTATCAAACAACCGGAGCAAATATTTAGAAGAATGAAGAGGAGTTAAAATCATGGGGAGAATTTTAAAATGGATTGCTAGTGTGGCTGGCGTAGTTGCTGGATTGGGATCTGTAGCATGTGTTTTTGGTTTCATAGATGAACCAACAATGCCAAAATCAATGATCAAATAATTATTAAACAAACTGATATTTAAAAAAACTTATTAGTTTTTTACTATTTCAAATGCTAAAAGAAATGGTTTTGTAAATTGAACCATTTCTTTTTATTCGTCATCATGTTTCATATCAGATATTTTAATTACTTGTGTAAAGAATTTTCCTGTTACTGCTCTTGTATTTTCTAGTCTTTCATTTTTACTTAATATTTCTCTTACTAACGATAATCCGTATCCATGTCCATCGCTCTTCGTTGTATATCCTACTTCGTCTATTTTACTAAAATCTT
>CALVRW010000046.1 GCA_944358795.1 uncultured Bacilli bacterium
ATCAGCAATATTGGTATAGTCTTTCAAACCACATAATAATCCATATATTGTCATGATTAATATGTCTATTAATTTATATTTTTTCCCTCTTGTGTCTCTTGGATCTTCTAACACTTCAAATCTTTCACATAAGTTCATAATTAAACCCTCTTTCTACCTCGGTTTAATTATACACTATTTCTTTATTATTTTTTAAGCGATTGCCTTATCTTATTTGTATTCCATACTATAACATGATATAATAATAATAGTATTATGCGTGGTGAAGTTATGGAATATTTACTAAATAAAGATATTGATGGGAAAGAAATTCCCTTAAAAAAATTACAAAAATTATTATTAGATATGTTAATGGATATTGATTCTATCTGTAAAAAGAGTCATATCCAGTATATGCTTTTTTCTGGAAGTATTTTGGGTGCAGTTCGTCACAAAGGATTTATTCCTTGGGATGATGATTTAGATATTGCAGTCACAAGAAAAGATTATTATAAATTAATTGATGCATTAGAAAAGGAACTTCCCGATCAATATACTTATCAATGTTTTGAAAAGGATAAACGATATCTTGTTACTTGGCCAGCTATGAAGATAAGAAAAAAAGGTACTTATATAAAAGAACAAAACATATTATTACAAAATAAATGTCATGACTGTGATGGGGTTTTTGTAGATGTTTTTATTTTAGATTATGTTAGTGAAAATAAAAGAAAAGATTATTGGAATCGGTTTATTAGTCAATTATTAGCTTTTCCAATCATTTTTTTCGAAAATATCCATATCAATCCTGTTTTCTTAAAAAAAATATTTCTTAATCATGCTATTTCGTATGGGAAAAAGAATAAAGATAGCAAGTATATAGGTGATGATATTACATGGATTTATCAAAATATTTCTAAACCATATGTTTATGAAAAAGATAAGATTTTTCCAACAAAAAGAATTGAATTTGAAGGAAAAAAGTTACCAGTTCCTAAGAATCCAGAACATTTTTTAGAACAACATTACGGAAAAGATTATATGACACCACCACCTGAATCAAAAAGGGTTCCTGGTCATGTAACGTTACTTAGTTTATTAGATGATGGAACTAATTTAAAAGGCGTAAAGAAAAAATATCCAAAAGTAGTTAGAACACTTTTGTTAATCAGTATTCTGTTATTTATCATATCTTTAATTCTTTTTAATGATTTAAGCTTAAAATTATGTGGAATTGGAATAGTATTAATTGGAATTGTATTATTAATGATATTACATGAAAAAGAATAAAGTCCTGTTTATACTTAGGACTTTTTATTTTATTGAATAAATCGTAAAAAAAGTATTGCATTTCCATATTTTTTATGATATTATGAATATGCGTTGTGATTTGCGCATGTTATTGGGGAATTAGCTCAGTTGGCTAGAGCACCTGCCTTGCACGCAGGGGGTCAAGGGTTCGAGTCCCTTATTCTCCACCATATTGTTAATTAGCCTTTATTTTTAAAGGTTTTTTTATTGCCATTTTATATTTTCTCTTATTCTTGTAGATTTTTTTATATACAAAAATTTTTAAATATGATATGATTGAGCCAGAGAGTAGGGATATCATGATTGAGTTTAAAAATGTGAGTAAAATCTACAAAGCCAAAAAAGGAGCAGAAACCAGAGCCTTAAATAATATCAATTTAAAAATTGGAAATAAAGGTATGGTATTTATTGTTGGTAAAAGTGGGAGTGGAAAATCGACAATACTAAATATACTTGGAGGATTAGATACCGTAACAAGTGGAGAATTGTTGATTAATGATAAAAATATTAGTAATTTTAAAAGTAGACAATATGATGCTTATAGAAATACTTATATTGGTTTTATTTTTCAAGAGTTTAATATTTTAGAACAATATAATGTTTATGAAAACATTGAACTTGCTTTAAGATTGCAAGATAAAAAGGTATCAAAAGAAAAGATAGATACGTTATTAAAAAAGATAGGATTAGATGGATTAGGACAAAGAAAAGTAAATGAGTTATCCGGTGGTCAAAAACAAAGAGTAGCAATCGCAAGAGCTTTAATTAAGAATCCTAAAATTATTTTAGCTGATGAACCAACTGGAAATTTAGATCAAGCTTCTAGTAAACAAATTTTTGATTTGTTAAAAGAGATAAGTAAAGAAAAATTAGTGATTGTTGTTTCTCATGATATGGAGTCTGCTCATAAATATGCTGATAGAATGATTGAGATATCTGATGGAAATATTATAAAAGATACAAATCTGGTAAATGAAGTTCAAATAGAAGAATTTAGCTTAAAAAAATCAAAATTACCTTTTTCTTATAGTTTAAAAATGGCAATTAAAAGTTTGAAAGTAAAACCATTTAAACTTTTGATGACAACGATTTTAACTGCGATGGCATTAATTTTTATGGGATTTACAATTAATTGTTTAATATTTGATAAAGAAACTTTTATTACGAATACGATGAAAAATAATAATAAATATGTTTACAATGTGAGTAAAACAGAGTTTTCTGGATTGGGTGGATCTAAAAGACTTTCCTTAACCGATCGTGATATCAATAAAATTAAAAAAATGACAGGTGCAACTTTAAATGAGGGATATCAATTATATGATAACGAAGTGATACCATCTTTTGAATTTGGAGATAATGGTGTTGAAAATAAACCAGATTATTATACAAGTTTTCCTATGATTACAACTTATATTGAATTAGAAGATGATAAATTACCAGGAAAAATTATTGGTGCATTACCATCTAATGATAGAGAGTTAGTAATTCATAAATATTTAGCTGAATACATGATAAAATATGGTGTAAAAGATAGTAATAATCAAATATATAAGCCAAAAACAATAAAAGAACTAGTTCATTCTAACCATCCGTTAAAATTAGGTGATAACAGTGTTGTGATTAGTGGAGTAGTTGATGATGATAATCAATTATTTAAAGAGTATAAAGAGGGAAAATCATTTGATAATGATACACTAAATCAACATTTTAGTATGACATATGTTTCATTAAGTCAAAACGCTTATGTGAAAGGATTTACTAAAACGGCAAAATTAAATACGAATAAAGAATTGATTTTAGATAAAATGTATCTTACTACAGGAAAAAATTCAGATTCCCAAGAATTATATAGTACGATAACAAGTTTAAAAAAAGATCTTCAAATTATTACTAAGGATGGTTTGAAGAATATCAATTCATTAAATAAAGATGAAATAGTGTTATCAACAAAGGATTTACAAACATTTGATAAGAATTATAAAACTGGATTAGAGAATTATTTAAAACAAAATATGAATGATTCATATGGAGAAGCTGTAACAAAGTATACGCAAGATTACATTAAAAATGATAGTCGTTTTCATGAAAGACGTTTACAACTTAGAACGTTTAACTCAAAAAATAATGATGTTGAATTCAAACCTGTTACAATTATAGGAATTACTACTGATGATCAGTCATATATCAGTAACCAGTATGTTGAGGAATATATACCACGTACAAAAGAACGAAGTAGTGTTTACATTTATGACAATGACTTAAATCATTTACAACAAGTGTTTAACCAACTAAAATTTTCAGATATGAATGGTTTGGATAGTGGAACTTATTATACTTATCAAATTGTTGGCTTAAATGAATATGACATTCAAAATATTATTGCTTCATATCAAGGTTTATATAAATATCTTTTAATTGTTAGTCTGGTCTTTGTTTTATTTGCAATTTTACTTTTTTCAAACTTTATTGGTGTATCTATTTCTTATTGTAAAAAAGAAATTGGTATTCTAAGAGCTTTAGGAGCTAGAAGCAAAGATACGTTAAAAATATTTACTTATGAATCATTAATCATAGGACTTATTTCTTGGATTTTATCAGTTATCGGATGGAATTATATATGTGATATTTTAAATAAAAGCATGTTTGGTAATATGTATTATCCATTAAATGGAATTATTAAGAGTCCATTTGTTCCATTTGGTATGCTTATTTTTACGATTATAATTGCTTATACAATTACATTCATTTCTATTAGTAGAATAAATAGAATTAAACCGATTGACGCAATATTAAACAAATAGTTCCTTCGTGGAACTTTTTTGTATGAATGATTCACTATAATTAAATGGATTGTAAAATAGTGTCTAACTGAACAATTTTCTATTATAAGAAAAGAAATAGTTGATACAATAATATAGAGGTGTTTTATGAGAATTGCAATATTATCAGATATTCATGGAAATATAACTGCTTTAGAAGCATGTTTTAAAAAAATAGATTCACTAAAAATAGATCGAATTATTTGGTGTGGTGATTATATTACGGATATTCAAAAAGGAACAGAAGTGATTCAATTTATAAAAGATAAAGAAAAAGAATATAAACAATATATTATTCGTGGAAATCGAGAAGATTATATTCTTGATTATTGGAAGAAAGAAAATTTAAATTGGGTAGTAGGAAGTAATGAACAAAATTTAATGATTACTTATCAATCTCTTACAGAAGAAGAATTGGATTGGTTAGCTAATTTACCTACTGAATTGTGGATTGAGGAACAAGGTTTTCCAAAAATTTTAGTTAGTCATAAGAAAATAGATGATACGAATGCTGATATTATGATTTCAGGTCATACTCATATTAGTGAGAGTACTTACAAGCATTACACTAGATATATTAATCCAGGTTCTGTCGGATTTCCGTTTATTGGAAGACCAGGAGCATGTTTTGCTGTTTTAGATTATGATGCTGAACATATTTCAGTAGAATTTTATCATATTCATTATGAAATTGAAAAAGCGATTCATTTTATTGAGCAAAGCAATATCAGTGGAATTAAAAGTAATTGGGATAAAATTTTAATCAAAATTCTTTTAACGGGAGAAGATTATATTGGTCCTTATTTAAATCGTGTAAAGCAATTAGCAGTTAAAAATAATTTAGATGAAGATTTAGATCATGTTCCAAAATATTTATGGGAACAAGCAAGAAAAGAATTGGACTTATAACATTCTTTTTTTTGTATAATCAAAATAAAATGAAGAATACTAATAATGATTGGAGGTGTAATATGAAAAAGTATTTGTTAGTAATTGCTTTACTAAGTTTTATGATAGTAACTGGATGTGGAGTTAAAAATAACGAAGTAACAGATAATAATAATCAAAGTGATGTTAATCCTGATCCAAGTGCTAATGTTACATATCGAACAATGACATGTACAAAAAAAGATGAAAATATGGGTGTAGGTGATGGAACAAAATATATCATTAAACATGATGGACAAAATGTTCAAAGTATTACGATGAAATTAGATTATCATATGACAAATGATGAAGATAAAGAAGTATTTGATCAAAATAAAAATTTATTTACAGATTTAGCTGATAAAATGAAAGATATTGCAGGAGTCACTACTAATATCGTAGAAGATACTGTTGATATGTTCCAAGCAGATCTTACTTTAGCACTAGATAAAATGAGTGATACTGATATTGCTAATTTTGATGATTTTAAATTGTCAAAAGATTTAGAAGAACAAAAGAGATTATTTGAAGAAAAAGGTCTTACTTGTAATTAAAACTAGAGTTATTATCTAGTTTTTTTGATTTGACAAATTATGATATCGGTGTTACCCTAACCATATTAGGTGGTGATAGTATGAATAAACCAGTAATTGGAATTATTGATTGGCCTTATATGGATATCGATGGTGATTCTGTGTATTGTACACCAAAAGAAATATCAGATGTTGTAATTAAAAACGGTGGGATTCCCTATATTATTGTACCGGTACAATGGGATGTTGATTATGCCAATACGAGAAGAATTGATACTCCAAAATTAACAGTAGAAGAAAAAGAATTATTATTTTATCAACTATCTCTTTGTGATGCGATTATAAAACCAGGAGGAACAAAGACTTACGAATATGAAAATATGATCTATGAATATGCTTATGAACACGATGTTCCCTATTTAGGAATTTGTGCAGGAATGCAAGTAATGGCACATCATGGATATCAAAATGAAAAATATATTCCTAATATCAAGATTGAAAATAGTTCTATTGTACATCGAAAAAGCAAAGAAGAAGCATGTGAAACGGGAGAATGTATTCATGATATTATGATTTATCCTGGAACATTATTAAGTGAAATTTATGGTGGAAAAAAACTTGCGAAAGTAAATAGCTATCATAGTGTAAAAGTACCAGAAATTATGATTCATAAAGTATCAGCACGATCTAATGATGGTGTAATAGAAGCAATTGAAGCACCAGATAAAAGATTTCATCTGGGAGTTCAATTTCATCCAGAAAAATGGTATCAAAAAGATCCATATAGTGAAGAAATATTTAAAAGATTAGTATATGAAGGAAATCAAAAAAGATTGGAAAAAAAGAAAGAAATTCGGTTGTAATTTCTTTTTTTTAAATGATATTAATATACTATAATTAGGTGAGGTAAGATATGAATCGATTGTTTTTTCTTTTATTAGGCTTTGGATTATCACTCATTGGCTGTATCTATATCATTAGTTATTTAAATTTACTTACAATTGGGTATAATTTTTATGAATATGTCAACTTTATAATTAGGAGAATGGAATGTATGTATGCTCCTATTGGAATAATCATGATTATTCTAACTATTATGTTACCAGGAGGAACACGTTATGAATTACATTTATGATATTTTAGTTAATTTTTGTGATAAGCCGTATGATTTTTACGATTGGAATTTAGATGATACGATCGAACATATCAGAAAAATACCATTATTTCATGTTTCCAGTATTGTTTTAAAAGAATTAAAAGAATGTCGTATTGTAATTAGAGAAGAAATGATGGAAAAATTAAATAATAAAACGGAAATTTTTGCGAAAAAAGGAATTGAATTAATTCCATATGCTTGCTTATTTAGTGATG
Source organism: uncultured Bacilli bacterium (assembly GCA_944358795.1). GTDB lineage: Bacteria > Bacillota_I > Bacilli_A > RF39 > UBA660 > MGBC107952. The sequence goes on from CALVRW010000046.1 coordinate 6,944, forward strand.
GAATGGAAGTATTAGCAATTGAATTTAATCATCAAGGAGTATCCACGTTTAAGAGTAAATTATTATTAGAAGAAGAGGAAGAAGTATTAGAAGTTGTATCAAGAGTTCCAGAAAGTGAAATGTCATATACTATGATTGAAAAAGAAGAGATAGAAGTATTTAAAACAAGAAAAGAAGTTGAATTTCTAGAGGAATTTGAGCAAGAATTATTACGATTAAAAAAAGAAAATGTTCAGAAATTACAATATTTATATTATGAATGCTTTAATAAAAAGGAAGAAAATGTGAGTAAGATTATCAAAGAAATAAAAAAATCTTTGAAAGATCATTTTAATGAGACTTATCCACAACTTTATCAGTTTTTTAAATTAACAAGTGTGAAAAAATAAACTTTTCCACAGGATAATAGAAGATATTTATTTTTATCCACATAAATTCTTGTAAGGCAATCGCTTAAAAAATAATAAAATTAACTGATACTTGGAATTACTTCAAATATCAGTTTTTCTATATGACTGAAATCTAACATATATCTAGTTAATTTGCGCTGTAATGGAACCTTAC
>CALVRW010000047.1 GCA_944358795.1 uncultured Bacilli bacterium
CACCACGTGCTTTGTAGTACACACTCCTTCAAGACTGATATTATATAGAAAAATAAATTTAGTTCAAGGTTTTCATTTCTATGTGTGCCTTGAACGTAGTGAAAGGGATGAAACTTAGTATGAAAAATAATCGGTTAAAAATATATATGGGAGCTTCAGTTTTATTAGGGTCTACTTTAACGCTTACTTATTGTTCTATTCATCAAGAGCGTTGTCCTATTCAATATGAACATGCACATGTATATGAAAATCGTTATGGGTTTAAAACTTATTTTGATAGTGAAAAAGAGCAAATAGGAGAATTTGAAAAACGAGATATTATTGTTGAAGTAAATCATGAGACACAGGTAATAGAAGAGAATCAATTATTTCCTATTGCAATCAACCGTGAACCACTCACTCAGTTAAAGGAAGAGTTACAACCAAATACAGAATATGAATATTTATCACAAGAAAATAAGACAAGTTGGACACAAGATAGTACACATCCGAATTTAACTGGTAGAGCACGTGATATTACATATCAGTATATCATTTATCGGTTAACACCAAACCAAGATAAAAGTTCTACTTTAGATTATGTTGTGACAGACGATATTTTAGATAATGAATATGAAGATTATTTATACTTTAAAAAAGATGCATTATATATGAAAAAAGAAGGAGAACCTTACTTAGTAAAAAGAAGATAATCTTCTTTTTTTCTATACAATTATTATAATTTCATGTATAATAAACTTGTAGAAAGAGTGAGAGTATGTTAAAAGTGGAACATGTGACAAAATATTATGGTGATTTTTTAGCAGTTGATGACTTATCATTTTCTGTCGCACCAGGTGAAATTTTCGGACTACTTGGAGTGAATGGAGCCGGAAAAACAACAACATTCCGCATGATTATGGGATTATTAGATATGACAAAAGGAAGTATTACGCTAGATGGAAAACCAATCGATTATTCCGTAACGGATCAAATTGGCTTTTTAACAGAAGAACGTAGTTTACTTACAAAATTAACGGTAAAAGAACAAGCAATCTTTTATGGACGTTTAAAAGGAATGACGGAACGTCAAATATTAAAAAGATTAGATGAATTATTAGAAAAATTTGATATTAAAGATTATAAAGATAAAAAGATTAAAGAGTTATCAAAAGGAAATCAACAAAAAATTCAGTTTATTACGGCAATTATTAATAAACCAAAATTATTGATTTTAGATGAACCATTTAGTGGATTAGATCCATTTAATGTAGAACTATTTAAACAAGAGATTACAGAAATGTCAAAAGAAGGAAGTATGATTATCTTCTCATCACATCGTATGGAACACGTTGAATTGTTCTGTAAAAAATTAGTGATTATCATGCATGGTAAAACAGTACTAGGTGGTAACTTAAAAGATATTAAAGAGCAATATCGTAAGAAAAATATCTTTGTAAAAGGGGATATTACCAAAGAAGAATTATTAAAAGTAAAAGGTGTGTTAGAAGTAGTGGAACATGCTGATGAATATGAAGTAAAAATTGATAGTATTGATGTTGCTGATGCAGTATTTAAAGAAGTTAGTAAACATAAGAATATTATGAAATTTGCAGTAGAAGAGCCATCGCTCAATGAAATATTTATTTCGAAAGTAGGTGAATCATATGACAAGTAAGTTAGGGTTTTTAACAGGAATCTCTTTAAAACGAAAAATAAAAACAAAATGGTTTGTTCTTGCTAACGTGTTAATTGCCGCTGTTATTATTGCAGGAATGAACCTTGATACGATTATTAAAGCATTTGGTGGAGATTTCAATGAGAAAACAGAAGTATATGTCATTGATCATACCAATATGGCATACGATTTATTTAAAAATAGTATGGAAAATGCCAATAAAAATTCTCAATTAGATGATAGACAAGAAACAACAGAAACAACAGAATCAAAATTTCAAATAAAAAAATATAAAAAATCAGAAAAAGAAGCAAAAAAAGAATTAAAAAAGAAAGAAGATGCAATTCTCTTAATCTTTCATCAAACAGATACTTCGATTTTAGAAGCAAATTTGATTACGAAAGATTATATTTCTACTTCTGATTATCAATTATTAAATACAGCACTGAATAATACAAAGAGTGCTTTGGCTTTAGAACATTCCAATATTTCTCCAGAAGAATTGGCAAAATTATCAGAGCCAATTAAAATTAAACGTGAATTCTTAGATAAAGATAAGAGTGAAAAAGGAGAGAACAATGAACGTATTGTTGGTATTCTTTTCCCGATTCTGATTTTACCATTTTTCATGTTAACATTATTCTTAGTACAAATGATTGGTGCTGAAGTAAATGATGAAAAGACAACACGTGGTATGGAAATTATTATTTCTAATGTTTCACCAAAGACCCATTTCTTTTCTAAGGTATTAGCTGGTAACTTATTTGTTTTAATTCAAGGTGTATTATTATTCTTATATAGTGGTTTAGGATTACTTATTCGTATGATACTGGATGGAGATAAACTTGGTGGCGTAACTTCAGAAATAGGTTCTATGGTAGGAGATGTATTAAAAGGTGGTATGGGAGATAAATTAATTTATATTATTCCATTAACACTTATTTTGATGATTTTAACGTTTATTGCTTATTCATTACTAGCTGGTATTTTAGCAAGTATGACAACGAATATTGAAGATTTCCAACAATTACAAACTCCAATTATGATTATCTCATTAGCAGGTTATTATTTAGCAATGATGTCAACAGCATTTAGTGGATCACTATTTATCCGTGTTTTCGCATATGTTCCACTAATTTCAGCAATTCTAGCCCCATCATTATTGATGCTAGGACAAATCGGAATTGTAGATATCGTAATTGCTATTGTACTTGTAATCATTACAAATATCATTTTTATCAAGTATGGATTAAAAATTTATAAAGTAGGAATTTTAAATTATTCTTCTAAGGGATTATGGAAAAAAATGTTTAAAGCATTAAGAGACTAATAAAGTCTCTTTTATTTGCATTAATTGAAATTTGGTGTAAAATAGAAAAACGAGGTGGGAGTATGGAAAAGAATGTTCAAGTTTCTTTTGCTGAAATCATGAATATTCCAGTGACAGAATTATTAAAATCCAATACAAAAGTAATTGACATTCCTTATCAAATAGAGATGACACGAGAAATTGATCATCAACTTTACTATGTAAAAGAAATTAATTCGATATTGGAAGTATTAAACGAGTTAATTGGAAATGAATTAGCAAGCTTTTTAGGACTTGATAGTTCTATTAAACTGTTTGGTAAAAGTAATTATGAATGGTTTTCCTATACCAATCAAAAATATTACATCATGAGTTCAAATGTAAAAAAAGAAGATTGTGAATATACTGATACTAATGAAGCGTTAAGAAATGTTTTTCTACCAATGTTTCTTTGCTATGACAGTATTTCTTATTTAGAAACACTTGAAACATTGCCTCTTCCGTCACCTGAACTAGAACGATTAAAAGAACAACTATTAAAATTATTTGCAATTGATATTTATATGTATCAACAAGATCGATTTGGTAATGTCATTATCGAAAAACAAAATAATCACTATCAATTAGCTCCAATTTATGATTTTGAATATGCCTTTTTAAATTGTTCAAAGGATCATCTATCATTATCTATTTCTATGACAGATTTTCAGGTATTAAAAAAGAAATATCTTGCAATCGAATATTATCTTAAAACGTTATATCAACTAGAACCATTGGCATTATTGAAAAAGGTAGAAGAAAAGTACCAAATTAGAATACCTGATATTGTAAAGGAATATTATCAAGAACGAATGAATATGGAAAAAGAAATGATTACTACAGATCAATCATTTGTAAAAGAAAAAAGTTTACGTTTTTAAAATAAGAACGTATCTTTTCTTTTCTATCTGTGGTAGAATAAAATTATGCAGAGGTGGTGGAATGGTAGACACGCAACTTTGAGGGGGTTGTGGGAGTAATCCTGTGCGAGTTCAAGTCTCGTCCTCTGTACCATTTAATTAGGAGTTAGCATCAATTAAGCGATGCTTTTTTTTGTACGAGAAATGAGAGTTAGAATATGAATCAAAGAAAGTAGAAACGAACAGGGGATAATCGTATCTTGTTCTTTACATTTTTAGACAATCTATTCTATTCTTTTTTTGTAATTAAATTTTAAGATTGTTATAATATTTATATAGAGGTGATAGTATGGCACGTGCACGTCATAAGAAAAAATCAAATAAAGGAAAAGTATTTGTTGTTTTCTTATTATTACTCGTAATTTTAGGATTTAGTTGGTATTTTTTGTTTCCTAAAGAAGTAAAAGACCAAGTAAAAAAAGTAGCGAAAATAGAACCTAGTTTAAAAATAGTTGATGAAAATAGTAAAACAAGACCTATTGCGGTTATGATCGATAATAGTGATGCGGCAAGAGATCATCATGCAGGTTTACAAGATGCCTTTATTACTTACGAAATTATCACCGAAGGTGGCATTAGTAGAATTATGGCACTTTATAAAGATAAAGATGTTGATTTAATTGGACCAGTACGTAGCTCTCGTCATTACTTTTTAGATTATGTGATGGAAAATGATGCGATTTATGCCCATTATGGATGGAGTGATCGAGCAAAAAGTGATATTGAAAGACTACAAATCGATAATTTAAATGGAATTACCAATGCTCAAAATACATATTGGCGTGATGATGCTTTCTATGCACCACACAATGTTTATACAAGTACGAAAGATATTTTAGATACAGCAAAAGAAAAAGAGTATGAAATACAAACAGAACAAGGTTTATTACTTCCATATTCTGTTAAAAATGTCAGTTTAGAACAAGAAGATAATAAATTGATTGCAAATAAGATTGCCATTCCATATTCTTATTATCATGAAACAGATTATCAATATAATCCTGAAAAAAAAGAATATTATCGTAGTATGAATGGGGCACCACATACTGATTATCAAACAAAAGAGCAGTATCATGTAAAAAATATTATTGTGATAAAAGTAGATAATTATTCATTTGATGATTATGGAAGACAAGATTTAGAAAATATTGGTAGTGGAAATGGATACTATATTACAAATGGGTATGCAATTCCAATTACTTGGGAAAAAACAAGTCGTTCTAGTAAAACAATTTATAAAAAAGTAACAGGAGAAGAAATCCAAGTAAATGATGGAAATACAGCGATTCAAATCCAACCAATTACGCAAGAACTATCCATAACTGAATAAAAAATAGAAAAATATGCGAAAATAATTATAATTTATTTTAAAATGTGATATAATGTACTAGTGACAGAGGTGGATTATGAATCAAATGGATCAAGATCAAGAGTATACTAGTATCGTAAATCACATTTTAGAAAATGAAGAATTTAATAAAATAAAGAAAATTGAACATCATGGTGTATCGAGATTTGATCATTCTTTAAAAGTATCTTATTACTCTTATAAAATTGCGAAAGCACTTCATTTAGATTATGATCAAGTAGCAAGAGCGGGACTTTTACATGATTTCTTTTTAAGTGATGATGAAAGAACACAAAAAGATCGATTCTTATCGACGTTTGTTCATCCTAAGAAAGCTGTAAAAAATGCAGATAGAGTATTTGGAATTAATGAAAAAGAAGCAGATATTATAAGAACTCATATGTTTCCAGTTAATTTAGCAGTTCCTAAATATGCGGAAAGCTGGGTTGTAAATCTTGTTGATAAAGCAGTAGGTAGTTATGAATTTTCTAAAAAATTTGGATATAAACTAAACTATGTAATGAATTTATATCTAATCTTATTATTAAATTCGTTAAAATAAAAGATTATATTTTCGTAATATAATCTTTTTTGATTGATGGAGGAATTATGAAAAAACATATAAAAATTTTAATTGGACTAGCGTTATTTCAACTCATTATTTTATTACCAATCATGATTGCACCAGCAAAACTTGGTCATGATATGACATTCCATCTTGCGAATGTTGAACTATTATCACAACATCTTAATTTTGACATGTGGAAACAAGGATTTCATATTATGCCAGATATGATTGGAAATCTAGGATATGGAATTGGTATTTTTTATCCTATTTTACCACATCTTATATGTGCAGTAGTTACTTGGATATTTCATTGGTTTCATATTCCAACGTTATATGCTGTTTATACTGTCTTTTTTGCTGTAGCATGGGGTTCTAGTATTCTTGTTTATATGCTTGCGAAAAAGTTTCATAAAAATGATTTTGCTGCCATTTTATCGGCACTTATTTATACGACAATGCCATATTTCTTAAGTAACTTTTTTATTCGTTTTGCCCTAAATGAAATTATGTGTATTTTCTTCTTTCTTATGGTATTACTTAGTTTATTTTATTTAGTAGAAGAGAAAAAGAAACAATTTTATTTATTCTTTATCTTAGGATATATCGGAATGATTTCATCCCATTTAACCCTTACGATATTCGCAACTATGATTCTTTTTATCTTTATCCTTGTTTATCGTAATGAAATTGTAACAAAAGTAAATTTAAAAAGACTCTTGATTGCTGTTTTAGTTGTATCAATTTGGGTCTTACCAGATGTTGTATTACTCTTAATTCATCAATTAGATGGTAATTATACAGTATTTTTAGACAATACCATGACATCATTAGGACTAGTCAATGGAGAACGCTTAACTTGGCAACAATTTTTTATCAATCGCAATAGTTTAGACTGGAATGTTGCTTATTATATTCCACTTTATATTTACTTATTATGTATGATTAGTATTGTTGTATTTTTTCGAAAAAAGGAAAAGATATTAATAAAACCAATGTTATTTTATACGATATTCGCACTTGTAACATTGATTTTAATGACACCATTATTTTCTTGGGAATTTGTTCCAAAAATATTATTAATGATTCAATTCCCATGGCGATTAGAAAGCTTTTTCCTTTTAAGTATTTCTATATTAGCTCCAATCATGGTTTTATTCTTTAAAGAAAAAGATCAAAAGAAAGTAAGCGTTATCATTTTGATTGCCCTTTTAATATCAACGATTCCCTTCCTAATTCAATTAAGAAATCGTATTTATCCATTATCTAGTTATACAGTAGATGATGGTCTTGGACATCAACAAGAATATTTACCAGCTTATTTTGATAAAGAAAATTTACTTTCTGATATTGAAAGTAGTAGTAGTATCGCAACGATTAAGAAAAATAATGCTGACCAACTTGTATTTGAAGTTTCTTATATGAATGGAAAAGATATATTTACACTACCAAAATTATTCTATTATGGTTATGAATTAACAGATCAAGATGGTAATTATTATCCATTAAAACGTAGTAATGATGGTTATTTACAAGTCACATTAGAAAAAGAAGGAACTTATGAGTTAAACTATACAGGAACAACAAGTTATCAAATTCTTAGATTACTTAGAATTAGTATGGTTGTAATTACCATTTTATATACGATAATTTATTTTAAAAGGAAATAATTGTTATTTCCTTTTTTACATACTTTCGCATTTTCGCATCACACTATAACTGTGAAAGGATAGGTGAAAAAATGAGACAGTATCGTAAATTTATCATTGGAACTGTTTTGATGACATTAGCACTTTTCCCAATGTTTCACGTAGAAGCAAAAAATGCAACAGTTAATAATCAAACAGAATTAAAACAAGCATTAGATGATAGTAGTATTGATACCATTGTATTAGGAAGTAATATTGAAACAACTGAGAAAATTAATATTATGCGACCAGTAACGATTGATGGAAATCATAAGACAATCAAATATGTTGGAACATTTGGAAAAGAAAATAGTTATGATAACACTGTTTGGGGTGGTATTTATGTCTTACAAGTTTACAAAACAGAAGCTGTGATAAAAAATATTACACTAACTGGTGGAAACGGAGGATTACTTGTTAATGGAGGAAAAGTAAAATTAGTAGGAAGAATCGATGTTTCTGGTAATGGTTTCGGTGGAATTGAATTAGGTCAAGGATCTGGAGTAGATTCTAATGCACATCTAGAAATTGGAACTGATACCGTACTTGTAAATATAACAGAATCAGAAGATAAACCAACTATTTGGGTACCAAAAGATTCTACAAATGCTGTGTTAGAAGTAAATGGAGTAGAGCAAGTATTATCTTCTGATATGGAATTATCACTCAGTGAAATTGAAAAAATTGGAAATAAAGTTGAAAATCCAAATACCAAAGATTCTAGCATCCTTTATATCGGTGTAGGATTATTTGGAATGTTATTACTTGGATATGCAACAAAGAAGAAAGCATTATCATAAACTTTCTTCTTTTATTTTTTTCGCATGTACGACAATTCGTTCTTCTCTTTCATTTTTACAAGTAGATAACGTTAAAATTTGATCTTTGGTATTGAGTGGTACATTGAAAGAAAAGAAACTTCTATTTTTAATTGTTCTTAAGAATGTTTTATAACGATCCGTATTTGAAAAATAAGTACTTAGATAATAACTTTCCGCTTTCATGGTATACACACTAAAAATCTCCCACGTTATTTTTTTATTCATACTTTCAGTTGTAAAATACAGGTGTGACTTTTTTTCCCACCAATCTTTTTTTAATAATTGTTTTAATGTTCCAAACATTGTACCATCAATTCTTCCATGCCCATATAAAATTGTATTACGATTAGAAAAATCCATCTGATTTCGAAAATCCATATAAATCCATCCAGCTTTATTTTTCTGTTTATTAAAATCATGAGTAAGATAATAGTCGTTATTATCAGTTTGAACAATGGGATAATCAATGTTGGTATCATTCATATGAATCCAACCAACTACATCTTTATTTTTTTCTTTTACTTGTCTTATCTTTTCATTTGGTATTTTTTGTTTATATTCTTCTAATAATGTTTCTGTTTTTCGAATAGCGAAAGTATCTTTGATATGTTTTATAAGCTGACATCCAGAAAATAGGATCATCACAATTGCAAGACCGGTTAAGAATTGTTTTGTTTTCTTTTTCATTCTATCACCTGATATTTCATATTATGTTTTAGAATCATAATTTTATACAAAAGTGTGCTATAATGAAGAGGGATGGTGGACATGACAGTAAAAGGATTTAAAGCATTTTTACCAGGTTTAAAAACATTAGAACAAGATATGATATTGGAAATTGGTAAAGCCTATCATACGGATCAAACTGTACAATTTGAAAAAGGTGGATTTCATTTTTGTAAAAGATTAGAAGATACACTGCATTATTTCTCTTATTATGATTGTCCAATTGATATTTGTGAAGTAATTGGTTATGGAACAGTTGTAGAAGGATTCCATGATTATTATGGCTATTATGATATGTACGCATCTAGTGATATTAAAATTGTAAAAAAATTATCTAAAATTGAAATTTTAAATATTTATAAAGATTTGATTCAAAGACCTGATTGGAATTATGAAAGAATTGCAAGATTTTTACATTATTATCCAGAATTAACTGAAGAAGATTATCAATATCTAGGTATCAAACAGGGAAGTTTTAAATTACGTTATTATTAATTGTTTCATGATTAGATGTGTGTTATAATGAATGGGTAATGTCCCCGTAGCTCAGTAGGATAGAGCAAGTGCCTCCTAAGCGCTAGGTCGCAGGTTCGATTCCTGTCGGGGACGCCATAAGGAATTGACTAACTAGAAATAGTTAGTTTTTATATTAAAAATAAAGAAATAAAAAAGTTATATAAAGAATCTATAAGTGAGGTAAATAAAATTATAGAGAAAATAATTAAAAATTTAGTTAATTATTTGAAAATATGTTTGAAAAAAGGCAAAATTTAACAATAAGGGAAAAAACAAAAAAATCAGACATTATTTATAATTCATTCGTGATTACTATGATATAATAAACACTAGTAACAGGAAAAAAATGGCAAATATTGTGAGTACATATGCAACGATAATTATGCACACTTTTTGAAAATTGCTTTTTGGAGGTGGATAGTAAATGTATTTATTAGAAGTATTAAAGCAAATTGTCAGTGATAAGAAAATTGATTCATTAGCTATTTTTGTTGATATGGATGGTGTTATTGCAGATTATAGATTTGGTGAAGGAGAAAATATAAGAAATAATGTTCCGGGAACTTATTTAAAAAAACGACCCATATATACAACAATTAATAATTTAAAAGAAATAAATGCTGAAGAAAAATTTGAAATTTATATTTTAAGTTCCTGCTTTTTTAGGGAACAAGCAGAAGAAAAAAATGAGTGGCTTGATAAATATGCTAATTTTATAAAACAAGAAAATAGAATTTTTACTTATAATGAAAGTTTTGAATCACGAAAAGATGCAAAAATTCGAGTTATTAAGGAAAAATTGAAATCAAATAAATATGAATATGCAGTATTAATAGATGATACTCATGATATTTTGTTTAAAGGAATTAAAGAAATTGGAGATAAATTTTTACCATTTCATGTTAGTACATTAATTGATTAGGAGAAATTTTATGAGTTATGATGTTATTATTGATGGATATACAGATGAACCCTCAGGGTTGGGAGTTCCACCATTTTTAAGTGTTCATTCAAGATATATTGTAGGGGCATTGGCACAGCAGAAAAGGAATTATTATTATTTAACAATAGATGATTTAAGATATTTTGATGGAGAAAAACATTTTGAAAAATCATTTAATAAGAGAATTTTAAATACAACTAAGAATAAAGATAATATAAAACAAATATTATATGGTGCAAACAATATATATGTAGTTATGGGATGTTTTGTAAAATATGAATATGTTTCAGCAGAACCACCAACTTTTTTAGAAATGGAAAAACTATTAAATAAATATAGCTTAAAAGAAACTAACAAGGTTTTATTTTATTCACTTGGTGGTAATGAATTGACAAGAAGACATATTAGAAAAACTGTTCCAGAAAATTTATTTAATGATATTATTTTTGGTAATACGTATAATTATTTTATTGATAATTTAGGAAATAAATTTAATCCAAATTATGAAAAACTAAAAGATATAGCAATTGCTTCTAGTGACATTTTAAAGCAATTGGAAAGACCGTTAGTTATTGAAATAGAAACTGCTACTGGATGTAATAGAAAACCTGGATGTACTTTTTGTATAGAAGGAATGAGAGGATTACCATTACAATTTAGAGAAAGAGAAGATATTGTAAAAGAAATCCAAAGTTTGTATGAAGCAGGAGCTTTATATTTCAGACTAGGAAGACAACCAAATTTTTATGCTTATAAGGAATGTAATGCTAAAGAAATTGAATTACTTTTTAAAGAAATATGGGAAAAATGTCCAAACATTAAAACACTTCATATAGATAATGTTAGTCCTCACAATGTCAACACAAAAGAAGGTGAAGAGATTACTAAAGTGGTTGCTAAATATACAACTGACGGGAATATTACACCTTTTGGAGTTGAATCTTTTGATCTGAATGTTAGAAAAAAATGTAATTTAAATGGGACTATAGATGATATTCATAAGTCAATAGCTATTATTAATAAATACGGTAAAGAACGTGGAAAGACAGGTTTACCTAAATTATTACCTGGCATAAATATTATTTATGGGTTAGATGGTCAAACGGAAAAAACTTTACAATATAATTTAGATAATTTTAAGAAAATATTAGATTCTGGAAATTTTGTTCGAAGAGTTTTTGTTCGAAAATTAACTTCGCCTTATGGAGAACAATTTGATCATTATAATGAAGAAATGTTAAAAGAATTTCATGTATGGAGTGATACTATTGAAAAAGAATTTATTGTTCCAATGTTAAAACAAGTTTTTCCTATTGGCTTAGTTATTTCAGAATTAAGAATGGAAATGTATAAAGATGGTAATTCAATTTTAAGACAAATGGCAACTTGTCCAGTTAGGGTTGTTATTAAAAATAAAAAATTAGAATTAGATCATTTTTATAAAATTAAAGTAATTGGATATGTCGGGAATAGAACAATTTTAGGTGAAGTTTTATGAAAAAAATAGGATTACTAATTCCAAAAACTAATTTAACTGTAGAACATGAATTACAGTATTTATTTAATGAGCGTATTTTAAATTATAATGATTATGTTTTTTATGTTGCAAAGTTAGATTATAAGACTAGTTATAAGGAAAATAAGGAACAATATTTGAAAGATTTGGCAGAAGATAGTAAAAGTAAAATAGAAGATTTAAAATATTTGGGTGTTGATTATGTCGGATATTTTTGTACATCATCTGCTATTGTTAGTAATAATTTAAATATTTTAAATAATCCAGTTCAGGCATTAATTGAAGAAGCAAAGTTAAAAAACATAAAGAAATGTTTATTGATTACACCATATAATGATGAACTTGGTGGGAAGGTTAAAGATGAACTTGAAAATAATTATATTCAAGTAAATAGAATGCTTAATTTAAATTTAATTAATACTAAAGATTATTTTGATTTTGGAAAAAATAATCTTGAAAAATTTATTATTGATAATTATCAAAGCGATGATGGAGATATTGTTATTTCCTGCACAAATCTTCCAACTTTGCAATTGATTAGTGATATTGAAAAAAAACTAAATGTAAAAGTAATTTCTAGTAATTCAAGTTTATTTTCTAAAATAATTAGAGAAAATTCGTTAGGAGGAGTATATGGAAAAGACAGAATATAAAAATATACTTGACATATGTAGTCGACAGGATAGTGTGCGTGAAGATGTTTTTAAAAATCATGATGATAATATGTGGTGGCCATTAAAAGTAACAGATTATCGAAAAAGATTATTAATTGCTGGGCTTTCTACTAGAATATCTTATAATATGATTCGCAGTTATCAAAAAGTAATTGATAATTTAGATAGCTTTAATTATGATGAAATAAAAAGTATGTCAGAAGAGCAGATAAAAGAAGTTATCAAAGGATTAGGATTATCAAATACAAGATATAGATATATTAGTTCAATGATTAATTTTATTGAACAACATTCAGAAGAATTAATAAAGTTACCAAATGAAGACTTGATTGAATTAATTGCTAAAAATGTTTCTGGAGCATCTTATAAAGTAGCTCAATGTTGTGTTCTTTATATGCGAGGATATTATAAATCGGGAATCATGCCAGTAGATAGTGGTATGAAGGATGTGGAATTGCCTTGTTTAGGATTTCCTGTATATAAAACAGCCATTGGACATGATTATTTGAGAAAAGAATTAGAAACTTTAACTAAAAATTTAGATTTGAAAGATGTTATAGAAAGAAATGGATATGGTGGTTTAAATATTCCTGATACTTCTAATGCTACTTGGTGGAGTCATTTAGTATTAATTTATTATAAAAGGCATTTTTGTAATAAACATAACCCTGAAGAATGTCCTCTCGCTAAAGCAGGGGAAAAAGTTTTATGTAAATGTAAAAAATAGTGTGGAATAGAGGTGCATATTATGCTAATTGTTGAAGGAATGGATGGAGTTGGTAAAACAACTTTAGTAGATTATTTTGTATTGAATGGTATGAAAAAACATCATTTTGATTATGATGTAAATAATATGGATTTAATAACTAAATATATGCAAATATTAAAAGAGGATACTAGTCATTTAGTATTAGATCGTTCCTTTATAAGTGAAATGGTATATGGACCAGTTTTAAGAGGTAAAAGCAAGATAGATTTAGAAGAATATAAAAAACTTTTAATAGCATATAGACAATCTAATACATCTATTATATATTTGACAGCTTCAAAAGATGATTTATTATTGAGAAGAGCATCTGATATTAGTGATTATAATACAATTATGCAATATTATAATCCTCTCAATGAACAATACAATTCTATTATGCAATATAGTGAAGATTATATTGATGTTTATCATTATAATACTAGTTTAGAAAATGAATTACAGATTCAAGAAAAAGTTAAGAGGTTAATTCGATGATTGATATATGTTTTATTGGTAATAGTTCACTTGACTATATTTCAACTACAAATGGTCAAAGAGAGGCTTATGGTGGGAGTGCAATATATAGTTCATTATCTTGCAGAATTTGTTCAGATAAAAATATTGCAATTATAAGTAATGTAAACAAAGAATTAAATGATTTATTAAAATGTCATAATATTATAAATTTAGGCAATGTAAATGATTATATTACAGTATTTAAATTAGATGAAAGTAAAGGAAGTTGCGAAGGGTTATATTATTATAACAAGCCTTTTATGTTTTATAAAATGATTAATATAAACCACTTACATATTTCTTTTAGAAAAGGTGTGGATATAGATTCTATATTGGGTAATCCTAATATTACATTTCAAACATTATCTATTGATGTGATGCTTCATAGTATAGAAGATATGATACCTTATATTGTAAAGTATAAAGATAAAATAAAATACTTATTTTGTAATATGAAAGAATATGCATTGATAAAAGAACAAGTTAAATCGATTCCTTATAAAATTATTACAAATGAAGATAAACCGATAGTTGTCATAACACCAACAGAAAACTTAAGCTTTCCCGTACAGAAAAAAAGTAAAATTATTTCATCTACTGGTGCTGGAGATACTTTTATTGGTGGCTTTTTATCCCAATATATAGATGGTAAATCTATTAATGAATCTGTTTCTTGTGGAATAAGAAATAGTCAAATGTCTTTAGAAAGATATGGGGCATTAGTAAATTTTGATAAAACAATCAATACATTTGATTTAATAAATTACAAATATCTTCCAAACAATATAATTGTGATTGGTAATTCTTGTTCTGGTAAAACTACATTTATTAATTATTTAAGAAAATATTATGATATTTATATGGACATAGATGATTTAGAACCTTTGGTAGAAACATTTATGTTAGATGATAAATCATTAGTGTTAAGTAAAGAACAATTTGCTCGATTAAAGGATAATTTAACATTTATGAAAAATATTTACGAGGAATATTTTGAAAGTTATGGCGATATCAATCATTATACCATAAAGGCTCTTGATGGAAATGGACATGATATTGTTAGACCTATTTTATGGGATATGATTTTAGAAAAAGCAGTTTCTGTCTTACATTCTGAAAACAATATAATTCAATTTTCTCGTGGTAGAGATGAATTATATGAGAAAGAATTTGGGGAAAATGTTTATAAAAGAAGTATAGAATCTATGATTGATTATGTTCCAAATAAAGAAAACACTATTATTGTAAATTTAGTATCACCGTTAGATATTAGAAAGAAAAGAAACTATATAAGATATGAAAATGGTGGACATTTTGTTTCCGAAGATACAATGGATAAAGTATATGATAAAGACTATTTTTCATATACGGAAACTGAATATAACACAGGATATATAGTTGTGAAAAATAAAAAATATCCTGTTATTACAATTTATAATGATAAAACACTTAACACTATTGAACTTGATGAATTTTTGTATTATAATTTAGATAGAGTAATAAATTATTATAATGAATTTAATATGGAGGTAAAAAATGAATTTAAAACAAGTCCAAAAAGATATTTGGCAAAACAAAATA
>CALVRW010000048.1 GCA_944358795.1 uncultured Bacilli bacterium
CAACTATTACTAAACATTATTATATTATTGATCATAAAATTGATATCAAAACACTCATTGAAAGTATTAGAGATCATTGGAGTATTGAATGTGGTCTTCATTGGAGATTAGATGTTATTTTCGATGAGGATCATTCTAGAAATAGAGTAAATAATTCCATTAATAATTTATCTATAATTCGGAAAATAGTATTTAATTTAGCTTCATTAGATAATTCTTTTGGTAAGGTTCCATTACAGCGCAAATTAACTAGATATATGTTAGATTTCAGTCATATAGAAAAACTGATATTTGAAGTAATTCCAAGTATCAGTTAATTTTATTATTTTTTAAGCGATTGCCTTATTTTATTTTGCATTCAAAACAAGATATGCTATAATTAAGAAATCAGAAATGAAAGGAGTTTATTTTATGAGTAAAATTTTTATTTTTGGACACAAAAATCCTGATACTGATAGTGTTACAGCATCGATTTCCCTATCTTATTTAAAAAATCAATTAGGGTTAGAAACAACATCAAGAATTTTAGGAGATATCAATAATGAGACACGTTTTGTATTAGATTATTTTCAAGTTCAACAACCAAAATATCTAAATGATGTAAAACTAAAGATTAAGGATTTAAATTATCGAAAAGACTTTGCAGTAAAAGAAAATGATTCTATCTATGAAGGATTTAATTATATGAATACTGCAAAAGTTTCAACCACTCCAGTAATTGATCAAAATGGAGCATTAAAAGGTATTTTATCAATGAAGAGTATCGCTAAAACTTTGATCAATGGGGACTTTCAAAAAATCCAAACCTCTTATCAAAACATCTTAAATACGATTGAAGGAAAAGAAATATTAAGATTTGACGAAACAATTGAAGGTACTACTTTAGTTGCCTCTTACCGTAGTACTACTTTCATGGATCGAATTCAATTAACAAATGAACATATTTTGATTGTTGGTGACCGTCATAGTATTATTGAATATGCTGTTAATTCTAAAATCAAATTATTAATTATTACAGGAGACGGATGGATAAAAGAAGAACACTTAGAAATTGCAAAGAAAAATCAAGTATCAATTATTAAAACTGACAAAAATTCTTTTGAAGTTGCTCAAAAAGTAGGACTTAGTAACTACGTTAAAAGTATTCAACATGATAAAGGAATTATAACAATTAACGAGAATGAAGAAGTAAATGATTTTATAGATTTAACAAAGAAAAATAAATTTAGTAATTACCCAGTAATAGATGATAATAATAAATGTTTAGGATATTTAAGCCTTGCTGATATTAATGATCGTAATCCAAAACAAGTAATTCTAGTAGATCATAACGAATACGAACAAAGTGTTGATGGACTTGAAGAAGCTGACATCCTAGAAATTATTGATCATCATAAAATTGGAACACTTGCAACTAGTATGCCAATTAATTTTAGAAATATGCCGGTTGGAAGTAGTAATACAATTATTTATCAATTATATCAAGAAAATAACATTGAAATCCCATCTACAATCGCAGGTTTAATGTTATCAGGAATTTTATCTGATACTTTAATGCTTAAATCACCAACAGCTACACCACTAGATAAACTTGCTGTAGAAAATTTATCTAAAATTGCCAATGTAAATTATGAAACATACGGAGTAGAAATGTTTAAGGCTGCTTCTTCAATTAAAGGAAAGACTTTAGAAGAAATTCTATATACTGACTTTAAAAACTTTGCAATTGACAATAAAAAAATTGGTGTTGGACAAATTTTCACTATGAATATTGATGATATTAAAGCACATGAAGAAGAATTAATTGATTTAATCGAAAGAGTTTCTAAAAATAATAATTATACCATTGTTGCTTTATTTGTAACTGATATTATAAGAAATGGTTCTTATATGTTCTATAATAAAAAAGCAGAAGATATTTTAGATAATTGCTTTGATGTAGAAATCAAAGAAGGAACTTATATTCAAGATTGCGTATCAAGAAAAAAACAAATTATTCCACCAATTATGAATGTCTTAGAAAAAAAATAAAAAATTGGAATTATTTTTCCAATTTTTTTGTATGAGATTTTTTTGTTTCTTTGTAAAGACAGAACCCAAGATAGCATACAACAAGAAAACTACCATATCCTAAACATAACAAAATATGATGATCAAAACATATTAAAATGTCAGCGATAATCATACAAATGATCATACCTAATAAATAAATTCTTTGCTTACGATTCATTTTTTTCACTCTATCAATCCTCAACATCATCATACTATAAAACTATCACAATAACAAGTTATTCAATTGCTTTTTTTAAAACTTCTAATAATTCAATTAAATAATAAATAAAATGTTTTTCTAATCGCACTGTATCAAGTGTAATAGACAATAATTGACCTTTCATACCAAATCTAAAATTACGAGTAATATTACTAGCTAATATAAATAATAACTCCCCATTTACCTTTTCAGTTAACTCTTTTGGTAAAGTAATCGTAATAAAGTTTTTTGTTTGACGAACATCTTTAATATTTAAAGAAGCCATCATTTTTTCAAACCATTCTTCATACATATAAATGATAATATCTTCATTTAACTTACCAAATCGATCTTCTAGCTCATTTTTTGTGTGATGTAACGTTTCATAAGAATCAATTTCATTAATTTTTTTATGAATATATATTTTTAATTCTTCATCTTTTACATAATCATCACTAATAGATGTAGCAACTTCCAATAATGGTTCATTAGATTCTTCCTGATTTTCTTCGACTTTTGAATTTCCTTTTGCTTTATTCATTTCTTCATTTAACATTTGTAAGAATAACTCAATTCCTACACTATCAACAAAACCTGCTTGTTCTTTTCCTAAGATGTCACCTGCTCCACGAATTGATAAATCACGCATTGCAATAGAAAAACCACTTCCCAATTCTGTAAAATCTTTAATTACATTTAATCTTTTAATCGCAATTTCCGATAAAATTTTTCTTGGATCATACATTAAATAACAATATGCTATTTTATCACTTCGACCTACTCGTCCACGAATTTGATATAGTTGTGCTAAACCAAAACGATCAGCATCTTCAATTATCAAAGTGTTTGCATTTGGAATATCAATTCCTGTTTCAATAATTGTCGTACAAATCAATACGTCATATTCATGATTAATAAATTTTAGCATGACATCTTCTAATTCTTGCTTCGTCATGCGACCATTCGCAGTAATAATTTTTGCTTCTGGTACTAATCGATTTATCAAAGCAACTTGAGCATCCATATCATCTATATAATTATGTAAAATAAATACTTGACCATTTCTAGATAATTCCTTATAAATAGCATCTTTCAATAATGCTTCATTTCTTGCCATCACATAAGTTTGTACTGGATAGCGATTTACTGGTGGAGTCTCTAATAAAGATAAACTTCTCATTCCTGCTAAAGACATTTGTAATGTTCTTGGTATTGGAGTTGCAGAAAGTGTTAATACGTCAATATTAGCCCGATATTGTTTGATTTTTTCTTTATGTTTTACCCCAAATCGTTGTTCTTCATCAATAATGAGCAATCCTAAGTCATGGAACTTGATATCATCACTTAAAATTCGATGGGTTCCAATTAAAAATTCTAATTTTCCTGTTTCTAATTCTTGTCTAATCTTTTTTAACTCTTTTGTTGTTGTAAAACGATTTAAAATTGCAATATCAACACCAAAATTTTGAAATCTTTCAATCGCATTTTGATAATGTTGACTAGATAAAATCGTTGTAGGACATAACATTGCAACTTGTTTACCACTCATAATTGCCTTAAATGCTGCACGAAATGCTACTTCTGTTTTACCAAATCCAACATCACCGCATAACAATCGATCCATCGGTCGATTTTTTTCCATATCTTTTTTGATTTCTTCCGTTACTTTTAGTTGATCCAATGTTTCTTGATATGGAAATTGTTTTTCAAACTCTAATTGCTCTTCACCATCTTTAAGAAATGCAAATCCCTTACTTGTTTCTCTTTCAGCATATAGTTTTAATAAATCTGCTGCAATATTTTCAATTCTTTTTTGAACACGTAATTTTGTTTTTGCCCACTCTACTCCATCTAATTTATTTAATTTTGGTATTTTTCCTCCATTTGCAGTATATTTACTAATCAAATCTATTTTTTCTACTGGCAAATATAATTTATCATTTCCTTTATACTGCAACATAATATAATCTTTTTTTAATCCATTTTTTGTTAATGTTTTTATACCTTCATAACTACCGATTCCATAAACACTATGAACGATATAATCTCCTTTTTCTAATTTTGAGATATCACGAATTTTTGTTCCTAATTTAAAATTTGTTTTATAATGTCCAGATTTATTATTTTCATTAAATAATTCTTTTTCACTAATTACAATATAATTATCTAAAATAAATCCTGAATTCATCTGGTGAATAATTAAATTAATTTTACCAGCAATAATTTCATTTTCATTTGTAAAAATAACTGTATTATGACCTATTTCATCCAATACCTTATTTGCTTTATATCGATTTGATACAGCAATGACAACAAAATTTTTCTTAGATAAATAAGAATTTAAACGTTCCTTAATCTTTTCTACAGATCCAACAAACGGTTCTAATGTCGAAACATTAAATGATGATTCCTTTGTACATCCGTCTATCGGTTCATAGAAAGTCATGAAATATGATTTTTCTATTGTACTGTAATCATGAAAATCAAACATATATTTTGTATCAGAAGGTAATTGAATACTCAAACTATACTGATACATATCATCTACTAATTTTTCATACGAAATAGATAATTCGGTAGGATTTTGATAAAAAATACGAGGATTATCTAAATAATTTATAATATTAGTAACATTGGTATAATTGATAAGTTCTCGATGTTTTTTTTCTTCATTTAAATGTTGATCAGTTAGGAATTCAGTAAATGGGTAAATGGTAACTTCTTTTCTTTCTTTAATCGTTAACTGACTATCCACATCAATTTCACGAATTGATTCAATTGTATCTCCCCAGAATTCAATTCTTAACGGATTTTTTTCACAAATAGGAAATATATCCACTATATATCCACGAGTCGCGATTTCTCCTGTTCGATTTACTAAAACTTCTCTTTCATATCCCATTAAGAATAATTGCTCCACTAACTCATCCTTTGAAATATCATCTGATTCTTTTAATGTAATAATGTGTTTTTCAAACTCTTTTTTATTTGGTAAATATCTTAAATATCCCATCAAATTAGTGATAATAATTTTTTTGTTATTTTTTGATAATTCAATTAAAGTTTCTAATCTAATTGCTTTTAATTCTGGAGAAATTGCTAATGCCTCGCTTGTTAAAAAATCATCCATGGGAAATAATAAAACTTCGTTCGTATAATTCATAATAGATTGATATAATTGATTTGCTTCATATAATGAATTCGTAACGACTAAAATAGAATTGTTTTGTTCTTGAAATGCATTGTATAAAAAAATTGCTCTTAATTCAGTATTTAAACCAATAATCATTTTATTATTTATTTGTTTTTTATCAAAAATTTGATAAATATTCATGAACTACACCTCCTTTTTTCAAGCATAAAAATGATACAAAAATTTATGTATCATTGTTTATGATTATATTTATTCATTAAATTTTCAAATGATAAAACAAAATAATCTTCAAATATATCAGTTGTTTTCTGAATAATCTCTTGTAATTTTTTTTGTTCCGATTCAGGAATTTTACCCAATACATAATTTTTCGTATCAATTTGTTTATCATTAGAAATTCCTATTTTTATTCGGTTATATTGTTGTGTTTTTAAATGTTGTTCAATATTTTTTAAACCATTATGTCCGCCTGAACTTCCTTTATATTTTATTTTAATATTTCCAAAATTCGTATCCAAATCATCACAAATAACTAACAAATTAGAAACAGGAATTTTAAAATAATCAATATATTTTTTTATAACTTCACCAGATAAATTAATATACTTTTGTGGTTTTAATAGAATTACTTTTTCACCATTTTTATCTAACTCAGCATATAGCCCACCAAATTTTTCTTTTTGAAAAGTAAGATGATATTTATTTGCTATCGCATCAAGGCACATAAATCCCATATTATGACGCGTATTTTCATATTCTTTACCAGGATTTCCCATCCCAACAATTAAATACATATAAGTTCTCCCTTCTATTTATCAGATTTGTGATACTCATTGTAAACTTGACTTTTTGAGATACCTCTTTTTTTTGCAACGATTTTCATTGCTTCCTTCAATTCTAAACCTTCTTTTAAATATAAATCAACATGTTCAACCATTGACAAGTGATCGTATGATTTTACATCGTGATTTCCATCTACTACAATTACTAATTCACCTTTGATATTTTCCATCTCACCTATCAAATTTTCGATTGTACCCCTATAAATTTCTTCAAAACGCTTACTTATTTCCCGGGAAATACTTATTTTTCGGTTTCCAAGTACATTTTTCATATCTTCTAACGTTTTTAGAATTCTATGTGGAGATTCATAAAAAATAATCGTTTGTTTTAATTCTTTCAATTCTTCTAACTCTTGCTTTCTTTTCGTAGATTTTTGATTTAAAAAACCATAAAAAGTAAATGGTTTGGGACTTAATCCTGATTGAATAAGAGCTGGGATTAATGCTGTTGCTCCAGGTAATCCAACTACATGAAATCCATTTTCTATCGCAGCTTTTGCTAAATTATAACCAGGATCGCTGATGACAGGGGTTCCTCTATCACTTACTACACCGACAGAATATCCTTGTTCTAGATAAGATAAACAACGCTCAATATTTTGTTCTTCATTATGCTCATGATTCGCAATTAATTTTTTATGAATATCAAAATGTTGAAATAATTGAGAAGTAACGCGCGTATCTTCAGAAAAAACAACTTCAACTTCATTCAATATTTTAACAGCTCGATAAGTCATATCATCTAGATTACCAATCGGCGTTGGTATTAAATATAAAATAGGTTGTCCATCATAACTTTTTTGTGACATAACTTCACCTCACTATTTATTTTGAAAATATGTTTTTACTTCAGCACTATATTCACCATTATCTAAATGAGCATAAAGTGGCGGTAAAATATTGATTCCAGGCTTTCCATTTTTTACACCTTCAATCAACAATGTATTCGCTTCACGATTCGTTTTTGGATATACAAAGCGAATTTTTTTAGGTTCAATATTATTTTTTTTCATCTCTGTAATTATTTCTACCAATCGTTCTGGTCGATGTACAATTGCGATAACTCCACCATTTTTTAGTAATTTTCTACTAATTTTCAATAATTGTTCTAGATTTAATTTAACTTCATGACGAGCAATTGTTTTATAATCACTATCATTGAAATGATTTTTTTCATTTACTTTAAAATATGGAGGATTACAAGTAATAACATCAAAAGTATCTGATTCTACAGTTTGATACCATTCATTAATATCTTGATTCACAATTTTAATTCTATCTTCTAATTGATTTAACTTTATTGTTTTTTTAGCCAATTCATAAACTTGAGGTTGATATTCAACCCCTGTAATATTGGCATTCGTTTTTGTTGATAATATAAGAGGAATTGGAGCATTCCCACATCCAATATCTAAAATAGAAGTAATATTTTTATTTAGTGTAACAAAATTTGGTAATAAAACAGAATCCAACGAAAAAGCAAACATTTCGTTGTTTTGTACTATTTTTAAAGATTCATAATTTAATAAATTATTAATTACTTCCATGATCAACTGTTTTGACAACTTGTCCAACTGTAGGAATATCTACAGTATATGTTTTTTTCAAAACATCAATTCCTACTACCTTGCCTTCTCCTTCTTCTACTTCTATTGTACTACCTAATTTTGGTAACTCTTTTCTATTTTCTGTATAAATATTGTTTTCATATTTTAAACAACATAATAAACGACCACATAAGCCATTTATTTTACTTGGATTAAGTGCAATATTTTGATTTTTTGCCATATTAATTGAAACAGAATCGAATTCTTCTAAAAATCGATTGCAACACAATTGTTGTCCACAATTAGCAATACCACCTATTTTTTTTGCTTTGTCCCTAACTCCAATTTGTCTAAGTTCTATTCTAGTTTTATATTTCCCAGCTAAAGCCTTAGCTAATGAACGAAAATCAACCCTATTATTTGATATAAATTGAAGTAGTAATTGTTCACGATTATAAGTAAAATAAGCATCGACAAAAGAAATATCTAAATTTTCTTTTATAGCTAATTTTTTCGCAACTTCCAACGATTTTTTTGCATCAACCCTGTTTTTTTCTAATATTTTCCTATCTTTTTTTGTTAAAATACGAATAATTTTTTTTAATGGTATTTCAAGTAAACTTGTATCCATTTCTAAAATTCCACTTACTACCATACCACTATGAATTCCACTTTCTGTTTCTACAAGTACTTCCGTATTCTTTTGTAAATTCGGTACGGTGGCAAGATAGTAATAAGATGGTCCTTGTTCTTTTAATCTTACTCTTACCACTTTTTCCATATTCTATGCCTCCAAATCAATAATCATTCTATCAATTAAAAGATTAATATTTGCATTATATTTTATATTTTCTTTCGTTTTTAATAAAACTTGTATCTTCTTACAAATTTGAGAAATCGTATTTTTTTTAGATAAATCATCTATTTTTTCTGAATATTCATCAAAAATTTCTAATTTTCTATCCATTTTTTTATTTAATACATCTTTATAATATAGAATCATAACATCTAGTCCAAACATAATTTGCTTTTTATCTTTAAAAATAGAATGCCACATTTTATTTGTATCAACTAAAAGTTCTTTTTTTCTTGTTTCATAAGAATTAAGAAATTTTACTGCAGCTTCTATATTCATTCGATATGATTCATCTGAAATCATATTTATTAATTCTTCTTGTGTGGTAGCTTCCTGAACTGCAATTTTAAATACCATATCTTTTTTTATATGATCGTCTACATTTAAATCCAAACTATTTTGCTTTCTTAATGAAATTATTTGGCATCTTGAAATAATCGTTTCCAATAATTGATAAATGTTATCAGTTAATAAAATTGCAATAATATTAGGTTCAGGTTCTTCTAAAAATTTCAAAATAGAATTTGCTGCTGAAATATTTAGTTTTTCTGCACCATTTATTATATAAACTTTTTGTTCTGATTCTATAGATTTTTTACTAAACTCTTGTTGTAATTGTTCCAATTGTTCTTTTTTTATCCATAATCCATCAGGTTCTATTATTTTTAATTCAGTGAAATTATTTGTATCAATGCGATGACATAGAGTACAATCATGACAATTTTCATGATTTGATTGATGTTTCGGACATAATAAGTATTTTGCAAAAGCAAGAGCAAAATCCATTTTTTTTGAATAACCATTTGTCTCTATTAAATAAGCATGTGAAATCTTATTTTTCTTTATAGAATTTGTTATCATTTTATAAGCAATTAATTGTGTTACTTTAAAGTCATCGAGCATAGTTTCACCTCTATTATTAAAATATTACAAGTGAGATAACAATAAGGCCTAATAAAGCTGAACTACCAAATATCGTTATCAAACTGACTGTTATTAGATTAATAGGAACAATCATATTTAAGGGTGCCATAATCAAATTATAGCCATATAACAAAAGGATAGAAAAAACAATTTTTCTAATTAATTTAAAGATTTTTTTTAACAATTTGTCCACCTCAATATAAAGTATGTGGTGGCTTTTATTTTATGATATTTGTTGTCTATTTTCTAAAGAAATCTCTAATGTTAATGGATCTACATATCCCATATCTGCTCCTAATGGAATTCCATAAGCTATTTTAGATATTTTAACATTTTTATCTTTTAACTTTCTTGTAATATAAAGTGATGTAGTCTCTCCTTCAATACAAGGTTTAATAGCAATTATAACTTCCTCTATTTCGTCATTCTCTATCCTTTTTATTAATGATTCCAAATTAATATCTTCTGGGTTAATTCCATCTAATGGTGATATTAATCCGTCTAGTACATGATACATTCCATGATAGGTACCTGCTTTTTCAAATGACATAATATTTTTTGGTTCTTCTACTACACACACTGTTTTTTTATCTCTTGTTATATCCTGACAGATTTCACAATAATCACTTTCTGTTAGGTTATGACATTTTTTACACCTTTTTATTCTTTTTTTTACATTTACTAAAGAATCTGCAAATAAATTTAAAACTTCATCATCCAAATCCAATATAGATAAGGCATAACGTTCTGCGGTCTTTTCACCTATCCCTGGTAATTTTTTAAAACATTCAATTAAATTACCAATTGTCATAGGATACTTCATATTAAAACAAACCTGGCATTCCTTGAGTATATTTTCCCATTTTATTTTCAGTTTCTTTATCTATCTGTTTCATTGCATCATTGATTGCTACCATAATCATATCTTGTAACATTTCGATATCATCATTTTCTAATGAATCAGTCAAAAATTTTACATCAATAACTTCTTTTGTACCTTTTAACCTAACTTCTACAATAGAAGATTTTCCTGTGAAAATAGTATTATCAATTTTTTCTTTTTCACTAATCATATCTTTTTGTAATTTTTGTGCTTGTTTCATCATTGCTTGTAAATTCATAATATTTTATTCCTCCTCGTATTCTACAATATTTCCAAATAATGATTGAATTGGATCATTATTTTTTCCATCACTATTATCATTTTTGCTCAATATAGCTTTTATATCATAAGGTTCTTCCTGCATAATATATTGCTTTGTTTTTGAATTAAATTCTTGTTTTATCTTTTCCCAATGATTCATATCTACTGATATCAATTTATATTGAGTATTAAAATGTTTATTAATAATTGATTCTAGAGTTACTAAATTATAATTGAAGATATCAGATAATTTAGTATCTTCATACACATAGATCAAATAGTTGTTACCGAATGCTTTCAAAGTAGCATCAAATATCATAGAAATATATTTACTGCAAGACGGATCAATTAATAACGATACTAAATCTTGCATTTTATTTTTAATTTCTAAATATTCTTTTTTGTTGAACCCAGCTAAAGCATTATTTATTCTGACAAGTTTAACTTCTTCTAATTGTTTCATTAAATCAAGATTCTGAACTACTTTTTGTTCTGGTGTTTCTTGTTTTATTTGTTCAACCTCATTATCTTTTAACACATCTTTTTTTTCATGTTCTATATTATTTTTTTGTAATTCACTTCTATTTTCATCTACATACCCTATTTTTTCAGATGATGATACTTTATTTTCTGAAAAAGATGTTTTTTCTTCTTTTTCTAACTTTACCGTATCTGAATGTTCAAAATTCATCAATTGAATCATTGCTAATTCTAGAATTAATTTTGGATTATTTGAAAATTTCATATCTGATAAACTTCGGTTTAATTGCTGAATCATTTTCAACAATTCGTTCGTTGATATTTCCCGGGAAATATTTTGAAACATACTAATATCAACGGTTTTCTCCTTAAAATAATCAGGAGCTGTTTGATACAATAATACATTGCGCATTAATTGAATCAACTCTTCAGTAAACTTTACTAAATTCTTTCCATTATCATTTAACTCATCTAATATATTTAATTCTTCAGATAAGTTATTCTCTATTATATTTTCTAAGTTTTTTATCATTTCTTTTTGTGATAATGTTCCATTAATTTCATGTACATCATCTTCATTTATTTCACCTTCTGAAAAAGCAGTTACTTGATCTAACATACTTAATGCATCTCGCATTCCTCCGTCAGCAAGTCTTGCAATTTCTGTTAAAGCATTTAATGTAATTGAAATATTCTCATTTTCTGCAATCTGTTTTAATCTTTTGACTAAATTTTCAATTGAAATTTTTTTAAAATCAAATCTTTGACAACGAGATAAAATAGTTGCAGGAATTTTATGTGGATCAGTTGTTGCTAATATAAATATAATATGAGCTGGTGGTTCTTCTAATGTTTTTAAAAGAGCGTTAAAAGCTCCAATTGTCAACATATGCACTTCATCAATAATATATACTTTATATTTACCAGATGACGGTACTAAATTCACCTTACTTTTTAATTCTCTTATTTCGTCTACACCATTGTTTGATGCAGCATCAATTTCTATAATATCAGTAGATTGTTTTTGATTTATTTGTGTACAAGAAACACATTTATTGCATGCATTTCCACCATTAGGATTAATACAATTGATTGTTTTCGCCAATATTTTAGCAATACTTGTTTTACCTGTACCTCGTGGACCGGCAAAAAGATAGGCGTGATTTAACTGATTAGACTTTATTTCATTTTTTAGAGTCCTTACAATTGCATTTTGTCCTACTACTTCATCGAAATTGTTTGGACGATATTTTCTATATAATGTTTGATACATAGAACACCCCCGTTTCACCAATCATATTATATCATTTTTAATATTATTATTAAAGGAACTAATTGAAATCAGTTCCTTTTTTGTATGAAAAATTGTTGAATTAATTCTTTACATTCTTTTTCTAATATTCCTGAAGTAATTTCTACTTTATGATTATTTTTTGATGAATCTAAAGTTTTCGCAATGCTTTCAACATATCCAAATTTAGTGTTATTTACCCCATATACGAGTCTTTTTATTCTTGACTGTAATATTGCTCCACAACACATTAAACAAGGTTCTACCGTTACATAAATAGTACAATTTGATAGTCTCCAGTCTCCTATTTTTTTACACGCACTATTAATAGCAACTATTTCAGCATGCTCTGTCGCAATTTTTGAAGATTCTTTCTTATTAAATCCTCGGGAAATAATCTTATCATTATATACAACAACTGCTCCTATAGGTACTTCTCCTAATTCTGCAGCTTTTTTAGCTTCTATTATTGCTTCTAACATATATTTTTCATCATTCATATTATCAATCCTAACTCAATAATAAAAAAAGCACACACGAATAGAGGTTCTTAAGGCTGCTATCTTCCGATTCTGACCTGGTTCAAACATAATCGTTGTGCAATAATAATATATAGTATTTCAAAATAATTTGCAAGTTATTTATAGTTTCACGTGGAACATTGTTTATTTATAGTTTCACGTGGAACATTGTTTATTTATAGTTTCACGTGGAACATTGTTTATTTATAGTTTCA
>CALVRW010000049.1 GCA_944358795.1 uncultured Bacilli bacterium
GGGAATAATAAAATCAGGATGTTCTTTACGAAATCGTATAAATGATTCTTTATCTTTGATCGCGTAATAATTCACACAATCACCTCCAAGATAAACTTAACAAAGATGAAAAAGAGAAGCAAATGACAGTTTTATCGAATTAATACTATGATTAAAAAAAAATAATAATAAATAAATCATTCGATATCTTAATAGATGAAAGAAATGAAAAAAAGAAAAGCAAAATCTTAATAAAAAAGAAAAACAGTAAACTTTCCAAGATATAAAAAAAGTCATTTTAGAAAACCAATTTCTAAAACGACTCACCTATTATTTTTTATCTTTCCTCATTAATCCAATTAGTAAGCATTTCTTTTGGCATATAACCACTTTTTTGAGAAACAATAGAACCATTTTTAAATAAGAATAATGTTGGTACACTCATCACGCCATATTCACGTGCTAAGCTTCGACTTTCATCAATGTCTACTTTAACAATCTTTACATCACTTCGATCGTTTTCCAACTCTTCTAATACTGGTCCTAACATTTTACATGGTCCACACCAAGTTGCGAAAAAATCAACTAATACAAGTTCATCACTCACTAATTCTTTAAAATTTTTCTCTGTCGCATGCATAATAGCCATATTCTTTCCTCCTTATTCATATTTACTAAGTACAGTATCAACGTTCGGAATATTTAATTTTTTACTTTCTACTAACTTAGAAACAGAATCTTTTGTAATAACTTTATATTTTAAGAATACATCCAATGCTTCTAAGTTAAATTCATCTACGTTTTGTTCTACTTCATACTTATCTTTTAATTCATTAAATTCTTCATACACCTGTAATCCATCTTTTGTATAATGGGATAACACTGGTGTATTCTTTAAAATTGGATCTTTTAATTTAGAATTTTCCATCCCTTCAATTGCGAAAATCGGAAGCGTTAAAATATACAAAGCAAAGAATGCGATAATATAATATTCTACCATTCCTACTAGTGCTCCTAATAATTTAGATGGGATTCCTAAAATAATTGTAAACTTTAATAGTGTTTCAAATATCTTACTAATAAACAACACTAATTTAAAGACAATCATAAGAATCGAAAATACAATAAAGAATGAAATTACTTCATAAATTAAAATATTTAATACCGTTACACCTTTAAATACTCCACCAAAATCAAAGAATGGAAAATACTGATACATGAGTTCTGAAATATAATTTTTTAATAAATACGATAAAATAATAACGATTATAAATCCAAAAAAGGAAATAATTTGTTTTGTAAAACCGCTTTTATAACCAACAACTGCCCCTGCTAAAATAATTAAAATGACAATCACATCAATTAAATTCAAATTCAACTACCTCCTATATCAATTATATTACAAAGATAGAAAAAAAGAAAGAACATTATCATTAGTATCTACTTATTTTAAGATTTCATACTATTTCTTTCTTGTATTCTTTATGATAAAATAGTCTTATAGATGGAGGGAACTATGACAATTACTCTAAAAATAAGTGATAATACAAAAGAAAAAATGATTGAATATTTTGATGATAAAAAAAGAGAAAAAACACCACCATATGCCGTATTTCAAGCAGATGAAGCAGATACTGTTGTAACACTTTATGAATCAGGAAAAGTTGTATTTCAAGGAGTAAGTGCTGATATTGATGCAGCAATGTGGAAACAAATGGAACAACATTTAAATCCAGGTAAAAAAATCATTGAAACCAATAGTGAAGATAAGAAAAAAGATGATAAAAAGAAAAAAGAAAATGGATTTGATCCAGCGATTTATTATGCGAATACCATCGGTTCTGATGAAGTAGGAACTGGAGATTATTTTGGACCAATTGTTGTTACAAGTACTTTTGTAAAAAAAGAAGATATTTCCTTTTTAGAAAAATTAGGTGTCAAAGATTCAAAAAAGATGACCGATGAAAAAATATTAGAAGTAGTACCAAAATTAATTAAACGAATTCCTTATCAAAGTATGATTCTTTCTAATCAAGATTATAATGAATACTATAGTAGTAATATTAATATGAATAAGATTAAAGCAATTTTACATAACAAAGTTTTAGCCAAAATGAAAGCACAACAAAATACTTATGATTATATTGTTGTAGATGAGTTTGCAAAACCATTTGTTTACTTTAATTATTTAAAAGAAGCTGGTACTGTTGTAAGAGATATTACCTTTATGACAAAAGCCGAAGATAAAGTATTAAGTGTTGCCTGTGCATCTTTAATTAGTCGTTATATCTTTATTAAAGAATTTGATAAACTA
Source organism: uncultured Bacilli bacterium (assembly GCA_944358795.1). Lineage (GTDB taxonomy): Bacteria > Bacillota_I > Bacilli_A > RF39 > UBA660 > MGBC107952. The sequence goes on from CALVRW010000049.1 coordinate 2,294, forward strand.
GGTAAAAAACTAAATAGAACGCTACTAAAAGGCGCTAGTAATCAAGTAGATATGCAAGGGTTAGAAATTGTAAAAGAATATGGATTTGACAAATTAAAAGAATGTGCTAAATTAAACTTTAAAAATACAGAGAAAATTAAAACATTATTAAAAGAGGAATCTAATAACTAGATTCCTTTTATAATGATTTTTTATATTTTTTTCCTAATAAATAAATGACTTGTGTTTGAATAAAAGTAAAGAATAATCCATATAACACGGATAAAATACCAAATGTCATAACTCCAATTACTAATACAAACATACCAATGCAACGAAGAATAATTGTCGTATTCCATTTTGGTATTTTTTTATGAATATATAACGCAATGACATCATATCCAACCGTAGAAGAATCTTCATATAAACAAAGAAAGTGTCCTAATCCAACAAGAATTCCAGCAATTAACGCACAGACAATCAATGGCAAATCTGGACTATATGATATCATATGAAATCCATTAAAGAAAACAATATAGCAAATACTACTGAAAAAAGAATTCCAAAAGAAATCTTTTCCATGCGCAAAAAAACCAAAAATTAATAAAAATAATGTCATAGCACCACTAATATAACCAATATCTATGTTTAAAAAATGAGATATTAACAATGAAGTACTTGTAACTCCACCATTAATCATATTATTAGGAACCGTTAAAAAAGCATATGCTGCTGTTAACAACATATTTCCAACTGCGATAATAAACCAACTTTTTAATTTCTGTTTCATAACAAACTCCTTTACTACATTCCTATCATCAAAAAACTCTTTTATGCAAGAGTTTTTTTCTTTTTATCCATATAGTCTTGTTCTAATTTTGATAAATCGTTTGGACTCATAAACAAGATAACGGCATCATCCCACTTTAATAATTTGTCACTTTCTTCCATTGTAATTGCTTCTCCATGTTTTAATTCTCTTAAGATTAAATCACTTGTTACATCTGGATAATCTTCTTGCGATTCTCTTGCTGGATGAATATCCATTACATATGAATAATCTACAGTATTCATCACTTCTGCAAGTTCACTTGCAAACTCTTTTGTTCTAGTAAACGTATGTGGTTGAAAAACCGTGATAATTTTTTTATTCGGATATTTTTGTCTTGTTGCTTTAATCGTCGCTTTCACTTCTGTTGGATGATGAGCATAATCATCAACACATACAATATCCCCTACGATCGTTTCTGTATAACGTCTTTTTGCTCCAGGAAATGTTTTAAATATTTTAGCTACTTCTTTTGCGTCCATTCGTTCATAATAGCAAATTGATATTACTGCTAAAGCATCTAACAACATATGTTTTCCATAAATTGGTAAATCAAAGAACCCATAATAGTTATCTTCAACAAATACTTCAAAACTAGTTCCCTTCGCATGATAATTCACATTTCGTGCTTGAATATCATTATCTTCATCCATTCCATAAAAGAAAATAGACTTTTTAATATCTAAAGAATGCGTATATTGATCGTCACCACAAGCAATTACCATTTTTTCAGCTTTATTCGCATAATCAGTATAAGCGCTAATGACATCATCAATATTTTTGTAATAATCAACATGATCTAATTCAATATTTGTAATAACAGCATATGTTGGTGTATATTCTAAGAAATGTCTTTGATACTCACAAGCTTCTAAAATAAAATATTTATTTTCTTTATCAGCATGACCAGTTCCATCGCCAATTAAGTAATTAGCACCTCTCATATGGTCTAACACATGTGCAAGCATGGATGTTGTCGTTGTTTTACCATGACAACCAGCAACACAAATTGTTTCAAATTTACGTGTCAATTTTCCAATCATTTCTTGATACGTATAAATCTTTAATCCTAATTCTTCAGCTTTTTTTACTTCTATATTATTATCTCGATGAAAAGAATTTCCTTTTACAATCACTAAATGTTCTTTGATGTTTTCAGAATTAAATTCAAAGACTGGAATATTCATTTCATGTAATCGATCCTCTGTAAAAAAATGTTTTTTAACATCACTACCTTGTACTTGATATCCAAGAGTATGCATAATTTGTGCTAGTGCACTCATTCCAGAACCTTTAATTCCAATAAAATGATACATACGATACCTCCCCTGTTGTACTCTAATAATATTATACAACAAGAATTAAAATATTACTAGATAATGACATAGATTTGACAAAACAAAATGTCAAAATAAATTTTATCATTCCCTTGCCCCACGGTACTTTTTTCTACTCCATTGGGATCTTTAACATTGTTTACATACTACAAAAAAATATAGGTATTTTCGCATACCTATATTTCTTTTTTTATCGTACTGACCACTCATCTGGAAAACTGATATATTTTGCTGGATCTTGCCATGTATTTTTTAAATGTTTAATGTAACTATTCCAACTATAACAATCAGAACCTGCATATAAATATGGACAATCAGATACTTCTAAATGTAAGTGAATTCCAAATGCATTTCCAGTCTCACCCATGATACCAATATAATCATCAGTATCAACATCCATTCCTTCATAAATATTAGGTGCAAAACTAGCTAAATGGACATACGTAGAACCGACGATTTTTCCGTCATAATTATGAGCAATTCTGACAATTTTTGCCCCATAAATATCATAACCAACATCATAAATAACTCCTGGAGCAATTGGATAAATTTTCGTGTTATAACGATCATAGTTTGATAAATCGATTCCATAATGGAAATCATCAAATGATCTACCACCAAAACTACTTGTTACATATCCTTGTACCATTGGTCGAATAAAAGATCCTGTTGATGGCACATCGCCACTAGAAGATCCTCCACCTCCACCAATTGGACTAGATGGTTTAGATGGGGCTTTGGGAATAACTGCACAATCAACTCCAATCACATCATTTGGTTGACATCCTTTATTCTTATATAATGTAACCATTTTTTGTGCTGATTCAATTTGTTCTTCTACCGAAGGCATACCTTCTCGAATACTAGCACTTTCCGCATTTAATTTATTTTTTTTCTCTGTCAATTCTTTTTCCAATTTATTTAATTCTTCATCTTTTTTTGATAATTCTTCTTTTTTCTTCTTATTATCTTCAATTAACTGGTTTAATTCATCAACAATTTTTTCATTGTAAGTACTAATTTGCTCTACTAAAGCTGCACGATACATCATATCAGTTAAATTATCTGCACCAAATACATAATCTAAATAGAAGTTATCACCAGCTGATACTTGTGCATATTCTACCAATGACTTCGTTTCTTTTTCTTTTTCTTTAATTTTCTGATTATTTTTCTTAATTGCTTCTTGTAAAGACTTCTGTTCTTTCTTTATGTTTTCCATTTGCTTTTCAATATCTGCGATTTCCCCTTGAATTTTCTTTACTTCAGCATCATTTGCAGCAACCTTATCTTTTTTATCTTGTAATTCTTTTGTATATTTATTTACTTTATCAATATAATCTTGTAATGTTTCAGCTTGAACATTTAGTGGAAGCACACAAGTTGCAAGCATACATACACAAATAACACTAATTAAACCTTTCTTCACCGGCATCACACTACTTTCTTATGCCATTATATCATAAACAATTAGAAAAAAAAAGTAATCATTTCACTTGTAATATTTGGTAATTTTAAATTCTGTCAAAAATAGTAAACTTTTGAAAAGTAAAAACTACTTCTATCTTTAAAATTCAGTGCATATAGTGATATTGTAGAAAGTGAGGAATCAATATTTATGGAAACACTTAAAGTTTCATCGAAGTCAAATCCAAATTCAGTAGCAGGAGCACTTGCTAATGTATTTAGAGAAAAAGGAAGTGTAGAAATTCAAGCAATTGGAGCTGGAGCTTTAAATCAAGCAATCAAAGCAGTTGCAATTGCTAGAGGATTTGTCGCACCAAGTGGAAAAAATTTAGTTTGTATTCCAGCATTTACTGATATAGTAATTGAAGGAGAAGAACGAACAGCAATTAAATTAATTGTAGAAGCCCACTAACAGAATCTGACTAAAACTATTACGTAAACCGTGATAGTTTTTTCTATTTTGTAAATTGTTTTTTTCTATAATTGTGGTTATAATAAATATGGTGAATCATATGAAGTCTGTTTTAAAAAAAGTACCACATTATGTTTGGTGGATACTTGCAATAGTACTACTTATTATTAGTATTCTTATCTTTTATTTTTTCATTGAAATACCAGTTATCAAGTTAAATGGAAAAGAACAGATTACTCTTTCCTATCAAGATACTTATAAAGATCCTGGTTATCAAGTAAAAACTAAAGTATTACAAAAAAATATTAAAAGTTGTATCAAAACAAAAGGAAACGTAAATACCAAAAAGATTGGTACTTATACCATTACATATACCTGTAACTATCACCACAGAACATTTACAAAAAAAAGAACCATAAAAATTGTTGATAAAAAAAATCCAGAACTAACATTAAAAGGTGACAATCCAATTTATGTTTGTCCAGGAAAAGAATTACAAGAACCAGGGTTTCAAGCAATTGATGAATATGATGGTGATTTAACAAAAAATGTTGTCATTAAAAAACTAGAAGATGGTAGTTATGAATATCAAGTAAAAGATTCTTCTAACAATCAAGTAATTAAAACAAGAAAAGTAGAATATAAAGATATTACAAAACCAACGATTACATTAAAAGGACCTACAACTTTATATTTAACAGTAGGATCACGTTATCCAGAATATGGTGCAAGTGCTTCTGATAATTGTGATGCCATAGGTTCTAATAATATTACGATTAAAAATAATGTCAATATGAATCAGCCTGGAACCTATTCTGTTGTTTATTCCGTAAAAGATAAAAGTGGAAATGAAAGTAGCGTAACAAGAACGGTAAAAGTTTCTAGACCAGCTTATAGTGGAAAAGGAAAAACAATTTATCTCACATTTGATGATGGACCATCTGGTGATATTACGCCACAAATATTAGATATTTTAAAAGAAGAAGGTGTCAAAGCAACATTCTTTGTGATCAATCATGGTAGTAGTTTAGATTATTTAATCAAACGAGAACATGATGAGGGTCACACCGTTGCCCTTCATAGTTATACTCATAATTATGGACAAATTTATGCCAGTGAAAGTGCATATTTTAATGATTTAAGAATGATCCAAACAAAAGTAAAAAATATTATTGGTGTTGCCCCTACTCTCATTCGTTTTCCAGGTGGTAGTTCCAATACAGTTAGTAAATTTAATCCTGGAATTATGACAAGATTAACGAATCAAGTAGAACAACAAGGATTTGACTATTTTGATTGGAATATCGATAGTGAAGATGCTGGTGGAGCAAGTTCTAGTAAAGAAGTTTATGATAATGTTACAAGTGCATTACGTGGTGGCAATTATATTGTATTAATGCATGATTTTTCAAGTAATTATAAAACATTAAATGCTTTAAGAGATATTATCCGTTATGGAAAAGCACAAGGCTATACTTTTGCTGCATTATCTCATAACAGCATCAAAGCACATCATGGTGTCAATAATTAAAAAGCATCAAATAAATAATATTTGATGTTCTTTTTTTTATTCTTTTTCACTAATCATCGATCTACTACATAAATAAGTAATGATAAAATAACCACCATAAATAAAGATTAAGAAGATTGCTGTCATAATAATAGAAGATAATAATTTTTCATTTCCAAATGTTTCTAAAATGGTACTTGCAAACATAATACCAAAGATAGAATGAATGATTGCTACAATGAGTGGGAATAAGAAGAAAATGGCAATTTGAATAAATAACGTTTTACGAATCATTTTCTCATCTACCCCTAACCTTCTTAACATCATGTAACGTTCTTTATTATCACTACTTTCTGATAATTCTTTTAAAGCTAAAATAGCTGCACTTGAAATTAAGAAAATAATTCCTAAATAAATACCAATAAAGGTTACGATTGCTCCAAGTCCAATACTTGCTTCATAAATAGAAATTTTTGTAGAAGCACTTAACGTCGTCTTATCTTCAAAGGCACTCACTTCTTCACTAGCAAGTTGTGCTTCAATTTCTTCCTTTTCATCTTCCGTTTTCCCAGTATAATTGGCAATTAAATATGTTTCTTCTTTCATCTCTTCTGGCAACGTTTGATCCGGTATTAAAATAATTCCTGTATTAATATGATTCGCGCTGATTTCAATAAAACCTGGCTTACATTCTGGATATTTCGGTTGATACGTTTTACCATTTAATGTAAGCGTTGTTCCTTTTTTTAATACTCGATTTCTAATTTGAACCATGGAATCGAAGTCTGCAATGATCATGTATTCATCTTCTTTTAATTCATAAGTTGGATTACCGTATTGTTTGGCAACTTTATTATATTCACTTACTTTTACAATTGGTTCAGCACTATCATAAAGTAACATAGGATATTCTTTTTTGATTGCTCCATATTCTGTACCAAATGTATCCTTCATCGTAATATCATTTGTCGCATAAATATTAACATTGATCATATCTGTTAAGTTATTTTTCCAATCAAAATCTAATAATTCTAATGTATCGGTAATTGGTGTTTTAGAATCTGCAATTTGTTCTTCTGTATATGGAATTCCATAATACTGATCACTACTAGTTAAATTGGCTTTTTTTGATAATAATATATCCACGGGTGTTAACTCTTTTAAATTATTTGTCATTGAATTTTTAAGTGATAACGCACTTGATAAAATACAAATTGTTAAGAATAACATTAAACTAATGGTTGTCATAGAAAAGACAGTTGTATTAATTTTACTATTTACTTGTCTTAAAATAAACATATTTAAATTCTTGTGATATAGTTTTTTACGTTTCATTACTAATTTTAAAACAAATCCAGATAATGACCAGAATAAGAAGAATGTTCCAATTACTCCAAGAACAATATCGGTTAATAATTGATTACTAGTAAGTGTCGTATTTAATACTGTAACATTATAATAGGCATATCCTAACATGACAACAGAAAGAATAAATACAATCGTACAAAGAATTGGATTCTTCATTTTGATTGTTTCACTCTTTTTATTGGCTGTAATTAAATCAATTAATTTACATTTACTAACTGAAATTGTATTAAAAATCATCACACAGAAATACATGATACAAAAGTAAAGAATTGTTTTTCCTAAAGCTTTAGTAGAAAATACAAAACTAAATTTTGTCATATCTGCTTCAAACATATTCGCAACAACAATACTCATTCCCTGTGATAAAATCGTTCCAATTACTAACCCTATCACAAGAGAAACTGTTCCAATCAAAATGGTTTCTAATAACAAAATTCTCGATATTTTTCCTTTACTCATTCCCAGTGTCATATAAATACCAAATTCTTTTTTTCTTCGTTTCATTAAGAATTGACTAGCATAAATAATTAAGAAACCAAGAATAAAGGATACAAAGACACTTACACCGGATAACATCGTATTCATTAGTTTAATAATATCTTTTGTTGAGTTCGAAACTTCTAACATAACAGTCTGTGTTTCCATTGCATTAAAAATATAGAAAATAGCAACTGCTAAAATAAGTGTAAAAAAGTAAATGGTATAATCTTTGATACTTTTTTTAATATTTTTTAATGATAATTTAAATAACATCGTTTACCTCACCCCCAAGGATGGTAACAACATCAATAATCTTATCAAAAAATTCTTTTCTAGAATCATTTCCTTTTACTAATTCATTAAATAATTTTCCATCTTTTATAAAAATTACACGATTTGCATAACTTGCAGTGAAAGCATCATGTGTAACCATTAAAATCGTTGCTTCTAAACTTTGGTTCATATATTCAAAGTTTTCTAATAACATCTTTGCACTTTTTGAATCAAGTGCTCCTGTTGGTTCATCAGCTAGAACTAATTTAGGATTTGTAATCATTGCTCGAATAGAAGCAACTCTTTGTTTTTGTCCTCCTGACATTTGATATGGATACTTTTGTAATACTTGCTCTACATTTAACTTTTTCGCAAATTCATGAACTCTTGCTTCAATTTCATTTGCTTTCACACCTTGAATCGTAAGAGCAAGTGCTATATTTTCATAAGCTGTTAAAGTATCTAATAAATTGAAATCTTGAAAGATAAATCCTAACTCTTCTCTACGGAAACGATTTAATTGGTTTCCTTTTAATTTCGTGATATCAACTCCACCTACATAAATATGTCCACTCGTTACTTTATCAATGGTAGAAATACAATTAAGCAAAGTTGTTTTTCCACTTCCACTCGCTCCCATGATCGCGACAAACTCTCCCTTATTTACAGAAAAAGAAATACCATCCACCGCTTTGGTTAAATTTAATTTATTTCCATAATATTTTTCTACATGTTCTATTTTTAAAATTGGTTCCATATTTTCCCCTCCTGCATTCATTATAGTAAATCTAATCATGAATTACCATCGATTTATATTACAAAACCTTACATTTCTGTAAGGCTTTATCATTTATCCATAAATTCGTTTTAAATAAATTTGTTCTTGTCCTTTTTTTAAACAATTATTTCTTTATCATTTAATAACTTTATATTATTATCTTGATTTTCTAAAGGTGCAAAATTAAAGAGATTTTATTCTTTTACCTTCTGTTTTGACTTTGAACACATACTAGAATCCAACATAATTAATCCAGAATTTATTTCTGTTGGAACTTCTACTGCTTCTAAATTTTCATTAAACTTTAAAATCTCATCCCCTATTATCAACACTTTTGGTAAGATGACTTCTTTTAGTGAAGTATTAAAAAAGAAACTGCGATACCCGATTTCAATGACATTTGGTAATTCTACTTTCTGCAATTCCTGATTAAAACAAAGGAAATAACTTCCAATAACTGTTGCTTTTGGTAACTCTATTTTATTCAATTGAACATTAAAATACAAAAAGTAAGGTCCTACCGATACTACATTTGGTAATATCAGTTCTTTTAAAGTTTCATTACTGTATAAAAAACAACTTCCAATTGCATTTACATTTCTAATATCAATTTCTTTTAATACTTTATTATGATATAAAAAATAATTTTCTATCTTTGTTAACTTAGGAACAGATAGTGTTTCTAAATTTTCATTATAGTGTAAAAAATGGGTTCCTATTGATGTAACCTTTGATAATTCAAGTTGTTCTAATGCAATGTTAGAATATAAGAAATCTTTTCCTACAACTATTACATTTGGTAAAATTAATTTTTTTAATTCTCGATTATAATATAAAAATCGATCATCTATCTGAGTGATATCATTATTTTGTAATTGAATCAATTGATTTTTTTGATTAATTGTAAGTTCAACCACCGTTCCATCTTCTTCAAACAGTACAATATTCTTATAGTCACGGTCTTTTTTTATTTCTATTTTATTGATTTTTTTGATTGTCTTTAAAAAACTATCGCGAATCGTTTTATCATATGACGATATTGTTTTTTCTTTTAAATCTAAAATGAAATGTTCAAAGAGAATGTATCGTTCTTTTTCATATCGTCGCACTTCAAAATTATCAATCACAATATTATTTGGACAATAATAAATATTATTGATTTCCTGATTATATTGATAAAATTTTCCATCAGTTGCTTCCACATATCCTTTTAATTCAAATCCAGTATCGTCAAATGATTGTTTTAATCCATAGTACTTAGCAAAACTTTCTGTTAACCCAGGAATAATATTATCTAAGTTGTTAGAGAATGTAGAATCAGGATTTTCTACCTTATGATTATATCGATTTTTAATTGATAAAGTATGCGAATTATCTTTTTTAAATTGAATACTAATCACAGATGTTCCATATTCATCTTGTCTTTCCGGATGTGAAAAGTTCTCTCTTTTAATGTCCTCCACATTTTTCTTAACTGCAAAGAATACATACCAATTATTTAATCTTCCACCATTAAAAGTACAAAGTTCTTCTTCCTTTATATAATACTTTCTAAAGTTTTTTATTTCTTCTTCACTATTACACCGATATAATGTATATCCAGCTTCATCTAATAATTCTTCTGGCGTTTTTTTGACCTGAACTTCTTCTTGTGCTTCTTCTTTATCTTCAATAAAAGAATAAAGAAAGGATTGAAATTCTTTTTGTTTTTCTTCTTTTATAATGTCATCATATAATGAATGAGTTGGTTCAAAATGGTCTAATAATAATGCGGAAAGTAATCCTTCTGTTTCTAATAATGTGGGAAATAATTCTCTACATAATTGACTCATTCTTTCTCCATAATGTTTTTTGATAATCTTTAAATCATTTGTCATATTATCACCTACATTCCACATCAAATCATTTGTATATTCTACTATTATAATCAAAAAATAGAATCGTGCAAAATACTTATCTTATTTTAAAGCCATACCCATTTCCTTTTTTGCTTTGTTTTATGAGATTCCTCTTCTAATTCATACGAACTCATAAAAGATTCTTCATTTAAATATTGGCTCATAAATAAAAATCCCGCTCCTACTTCAGCATCATCGGCAATATTTTTATATTTTAATTTTTCATTAAAATATAAACAACAAAATCCTATTTCTTTTACATTTGGTAATTCTAACATTTCTAAATCTTTATTCACATATAAAAAATAATGTCCTATTTCGATTACGTTTTGTAATTGTATTGTTATTAAAGATTCGTTAGAATATAGGAAATGATTACCAACTTTTTTTGCAGATGGTAGTCCTGCTCTTTTTAAATATTTGTTAAAATACAAACATTGATCGCCAATTTCAATTACATTCGGTAAATAGATTTCTTCTAACGCTTTATTATAATATAAAAAATATGATTCTATCTTTCTCGCATTTGGTAATTCTATCTTTTTTAAAACTTGATTAGAAAATAAAAACTGTGCTCCAATTTCAGTTACATTCGGTAAAATCACTTCTATTAATGAACTATTTTCTCCTAAAAAATCAATTCCAATTTTTTCTACTTTATCATTTTTTAACTTCACTAATTGATTCGTATCATCTAATACTAATTCTATCTTATTATCGTCTTGCTGAGTTAGTATAACCTTTTTTCCATGATTCTCCTTTTTTATTTCTATACGATCTATTTCTTGTACAGTGTCCAAAAAAGCATCATCAAAGTTATCATATAACGAGATAGTTTTCTTTTTTAAATCTAAAATAAAATAGTCAAAGATAATATATCGTTCTTTTTGATATCGTTTTACATCTAAATTATCGATAATAATATTATCTAGGCAATAATAAACATCGCAAATATCTAAATTATATTTATAAAGTTTTCCATCATTAGCCCTTACATATCCATCTAGTTCAAATTGTAACTCATAACAAGATTGTATTAATCCATAGTATTTAGCAAAGCTATCTGTTAATCCAGGGATAATATTATCTAAGTTATTAGAAAATGTAGAATCAGGATTTTCTACCGCATGATTATATCGATTTTTAATCGATAAATTGTGAGAATCATCCCTTTCAAATTGAATACTAATTACTGATGTTCCATATTCATCTTGTCTTTTTGGATGAGGAAAGTTCTCTCTTTTAATCTCATCTACATTTTTCTTTACTGCAAAGAATACATAACAACTATCTAATCTATCCTCATCAAAAGTACATAATTCTTCATCTGCTTCATAGTATTTTCTAAATGATTCAATTTCTTCGTCATTATTACACTGATATAAGATATAACCTGCCTCATCCAATAATTCTTCTGGTGTTTTTTCTACCTGAATGGCGTCTTTCAAATATTCTTTTTCTCCAATAAAAGAATAAATATAATTTTGAAAATCTACTTTTCTATCTTGTTTTATGATATCATCATACAAAAAAAGATTAGGTTCAAAATGGTCTAATAATAATGTTGAGAGTAATCCCTCTTTCTCTAATATTGTAGGAAACAATTTTCTACATAGCTTACTCATTTTTTCTCCATAGTATTTTTTGATAATCTTTAAATCATTTGACATATCTTCACCTATTTCAATTATATTAATACTTCTTACATATTTCATTATTATAATCAAAAAATAAAACAATGCAAGTATATTGTTTTACTTTTCAATAACATCATAAAAATCATGCTTTCCAAACTCTATTGTCACTTCCGTATACTGTCCTTCTTCTGATTGAATAGAAAGTTTATGACCTAATTTATCACATAATTTTTTACACAAATATAATCCCATACCAGTTGACTTCTTTTTCTTTCTTCCGTTCGTACCAGTAAATCCTTTTTCAAACACACGAGATAAATCTGATTTTGCAATTCCGATTCCATTATCTGTTATTGAGATGGCAACGCAATCCTCAGTTTCTTCTGCTTTAATCGTAATGATAGAATCTTGATCTTTTCGATACTGAATACTATTTTGAATCAATTGATTCAGTAAATACTCTAACCATTTAGAATCTGTATAAACAGTTTTATCTAAATGTTGTAATTCTAATTTAATTTTATGTTCAATAAAACTATCTTTATTTTTTATCGCAACTTGATTCACCACTTGTTTGATTGAAACTTTACTAATGACATAATCTTTTTCTGGATGCTCACTTCTGGCATAATACAATACTTGTTCAACATAAGCATCAATTTTATGAAATTGATCAACTAATTTTGCTGATTCTTTCGTTGGATGATTATGAAGACATAATAATCCTGCTGAAATTGGTATTTTCACTTCATGAACCCATAATTCAATATATTCTTTTAATTCTTCTAATTTTTGTTCATAAGTAATAATATGTTCTCTCATATCTTTATCTGTTTCGTACAATGTTTCAAATAATATTTTTCCATCTAAAAAATGAGGTTCATAAAGTAAAGAATGAAGAAGATACTTTTTATCTAATTCTTTTAATTGGTTGGTTACTAAATCATAGTATTTTTTCTTTCGATAATAAGGATATAAAAGTAAATAAACCCCATACATCAATACTAATAATAAAATTGCGATAAATAAGGATTGATTCACTTGAAATCCAAGTAATAAGAAAATTAAAATTCCTAAAAATAAAATGTAGACAAAAATCGCAATCATTTGATCTTTGATATAATCTCTAAACTTCATAATAAGATATACCCCTGTCCTCTTCTTGTTTCAATCGCATCCGTTAAGCCAATTTCACGAAGTTTATTACGAATTCGATTCATATTAACTGTTAAGGTATTATCATCAATAAATTCTTCCGTATCCCATAAATAACGCATAATTTCTTCTCTTGATACAATGGTTCCTTGATGCATCAGTAAATAATAAAATATTTTTAATTCGTTTTTAGATAACGGTACTTCTATGTTTCCTTTTTGAATCATTCCTTTTGATAAATGTAATGTAATATCACGGTATGAAAGAACAGTACTTGTTTGATTCATTCTTTTTAATACAGCTTCAATTCTAAGTAATAAAATTTGAGGATTATATGGTTTGGTAATATAATCATCTGCTCCATAACTCATACATAATAATTCATCCATTTCATTATTCTTACTCGTTACCATGATGACAGGAATATTACTCGTTTTACGAAATTCTTTTAATAAAGACTCGCCATTCATACCAGGTATATTAATATCTAATAAGATTAAATCAACATTGCTAGTAAGATTAGAAAAAGTTTGACTTAATGTATCAAATTCTGTTACTAATGTTACTTGGTAACCACTATTCTTAAGAAAAGTTGCCAGTTCTTCTCTTAATTCTATATCATCTTCTACAATCAAAATGGTCTTCATTCTATCACTCCCAATATCGATATTATAACACAAATAGAAAGTGTGCTATAATAAAATTGGTGATAACGGTGAAAGAATATGTAACACATGAATTTGGACCTTTCTATCAAACAGATTCTAAAATATTAATTTTAGGGAGTATTCCATCAAAACAATCTAGAATTCAAGGGTTTTATTATGGACATCCAAAAAATCGTTTTTGGAAAGTACTCGCAACTGTTTTAAATGAACCAATACCAATTTCTATCGATGATAAAAAAGCATTGTTAACTCGCAATAAAATTGCTTTATGGGATGTTCTTGCAAGTTGTGAAATTCATGGTTCTAGTGATAGTTCCATTACAAACCCAATTCCAAATGACATTGTATCTCTAATGAAACAATGTCAAATTAAAAAAATTTATACAACTGGTAAAAAATCTTATCAATTATATCAAAAATATTGTTATCCTACTACAAAAATAGAAGCAATCTATTTACCATCTACTAGTCCTGCAAATTGTAAAAAAGGAATTGAACAAGAACTAATCAATGCTTATCAAAAAATAAAAGAAACTCTGTATCTAGAATAGAAACAGGGTTTTTATTAAACTGAATAATATCACTTTTAGTTTAAAAAGATAATGGCCATATTTAAATAACTAGCAAAGAAAAGCCATAATAAGTATGGAAGTTGTAGTACTCCTGCCCTTTTATTAATCTGATAAAATAAGAAAATCATTTTGATTACCGTATAAATTAAAATAAATAATAATATGAGTGCAAGAAAATAATTTTTACAAACAAAGAATAAAATAGGCCATAAGAAATTTAGTAGTAATTGTCCAAAATAAAGAACAATTGCTTGTTTTCTATTTCGATGATAAGTTTTACAAATAAGATAAGAAGAAATTCCCATTAGAACATAAAGAATTGTCCATACAATTGGAAATACAATGCTAGGTGGAGATAATGGTGGTTTCTGTAACGTTTGATAAGTACTTGCTCCATTTATAAAAAAGCCAATTAAGATTCCTCCTACAACTGGAATAATAAGACAAATAAGGAACTGTTTTGCTGTTTGTTTCATAATTTCACCTAATGAAATATATGAAAATAGAGTCTGTTTTATGACTCTATTTTTCTAGTTCTTTTATCACATCTTTATAAGTTTTGTATGCAGTAGGAATCGCGTACTTTTCTTCTAACTCTTGATAACGAACCCACTCATAATTCATACAAGTATCTTCTACTTTGACTAAGAATCCATGCATATGCCACTCTACATGAGTAAAAATATGTTTTGAATATTTTAATTCTACTACTTTTAATGGTTCTAATCCTTGTTTTCTTGTAAATTCTTCTACTTCTTTTTTTGATATCCAACCTTCTACATTTGGAAATTCAAACATTCCAGCAAGTAACCCTGTATGATTTCTTTTTTGTAATGCTACTTCTTTATCATTACAAAATATAAGGATCGTTTTTTGTTCTACTTTTCGTTCCTTTTTCTTTGTTTTAACTGGTATCTGATCAGTCGTTTGAAAAACGTATGCTTGGCACATCGATTGTAAGGGACACTTAGAACAATATGGTTTTCCATTAGGAACACAAACGGTTGCGCCTAATTCCATAAGTGCTTGATTAAAAGTTCCGACTTCTTTCGGTAAGATTGGTAACATTTCATTCCATAATTCTTTTTTTGTTTTTGGTAATGTAATATCACGATTAGAATTCATAAGTCGCATCATAACTCGTAAAACATTCCCATCTATCGCTGGTACTTTTTCTTGATAACAGATAGAAGCAATCGCTCCAGCAGTATATTCTCCAATTCCCGGAAGCTTTAATAATTCATCATAAGTATGAGGAGGAATGCCTTGTTTCTCTTCTACGATAATCTTAGCAGCTTTTTGTAAATTACGGACTCTATTATAATAACCCAGTCCTTCCCATAACTTTAGCAATTTTTCTTCTCTTACTTGGGCTAGAGATTCAATTGTAGGAAGCTCAGTTAAAAAGCGTGTATAGTATCCTTTTACAGCCTCTACTCTCGTTTGTTGTAACATAATTTCAGATAGCCAAACATGATAAAAAGATGGTTGCTCTCTCCATGGTAATATTCGTTTTTCATCTTGATACCACAATAATAGTGGTTCTACAATATTCTCTAACTTCATTACATTAATGGGGCAAAAACTCTTAAAATAGCACGATATAATCTTTTAAACGCCCCTACCTTTCTACAATCTTCTATCGTAATTTCTCGACATACTTTCAATGTATCTTGATAATCTTTTAAAATATCTTGAATACATGACGTTTGATACATCCAAACACCACATTCAAAATGAAGATATAAACTACGAAAATCTAAATTAACCGTTCCAATAGTCGCATACTGATCATCTGATACAAATGTTTTCGCATGAATAAAACCTGGTTGATATTCATAAATTCGAACACCACTTTCTACAAGTAATTCATAGTAAGCTTTTGTTACTTCATTCACAATCTTCTTATCAGGAATACCTGGTGTAATAATACGTACATCAATTCCACTTTTTGCCGCATTACATAACGCTGTTATCATTTCATGGTCGATAATTAAATACGGAGTTGTGATATAAATATAGTTGGTTGCTCGATTAATCATATTCATATAAATGGTTTCAGCTGTTGCTTCATCATCCATTGGTGCATCACTATAAGGAATTACAAAACCATCTTTTTTCGTTTCTAACTCTTTATTTACCCAATAAAAATGGTGATACTCTTCATTTATATTATGAATATAATCCCAAAGAGATAAAAACATAACAGTAAAACTATTTACTCCATCTCCTACTAATTTCACTCCGTTATCTTTCCAATGACCATATTTTTGTATCACATTAATATATTCATCTGCTAAATTAATTCCTCCCGTATAGGCAACCATACCATCTATGACAATAATCTTACGATGGTTACGATTATTTAATCTCTTTGTCAAAATAGGAATAAACGGATTAAATACAGCACACTTAATCCCCTTCTTTCGAAGAACTTTATCATACCCTTTTGGTAAAGTCATAATACATCCAATATCATCATATAAAAGACGAACTTCGACCCCTTCTTTTACTTTTTGTTCTAAAATTTCTAAGATGGAATTCCACATTTTTCCTTCACTAATAATAAAGAATTCCATAAAAATAAATTTTTTCGCCTTTTTTAAATCTTCTATCATACTTTCATATAATTCTTCACCTAATTTAAAATAAGTCGTTTTCGTATTTTGATAAACAGGACTAAACGCATTTTGATTGATGTAATAAGCTTGTCGATAAGCATTCACATCTGTTTTTTTCAATTGTTGTAATACAGTATCGTCTTGTTGATAACTATTTTTATAATTATTGTAAATACCATTCAACTTTTTCTTTTCTCTCTTACTCAGTTTGTTTCCACCAAAGAAAAGATATAATACCCCTCCAAAAATAGGAAAAATAATGATGGGAATAATCCAAGCAATTTTATAACTAGGATTAGTTTTACTACTTAAAATATAGATTACAACCAAGGCACTAAGTAAAGTACTCGCAAGGGAAAAATAAATAAGATAACGATCAAATATAGTAATCATTAATAATAAAATTAAAAATTGAATCAATAATGATACACCAGCAATTACAACACGATGAGATAAAAATTTTGTAATTTTTTTCATAAAAACCTCACAATCTAATTTTATTATAACACGAATTTTGTCTTTTCTTTCACACTTTACATTCTTTCATAAGTACGTTACAATGGATAAGATAGGAGGTTCAAATGAAAAATAAAGTTGTATTAATTGGGTGCGGAAATGTTGGAATGAGTTATGCTTATGCTTTACTCAACCAAAAAACAGCAGTCAATGAATTAGTTTTAATTGATTTAAATAAAGAAAAAGTAATGGGTGAAGTCATGGACTTAAATCATTGTCTTGCTTTTGCCCCTAGTAAAATTCAAATTAAAGCTGGAAGTTATCAAGATTGTAAAGATGCAGATATTGTGTGTCTTGCAGCAGGAGCAAATCAAAATCCAGGAGAAACCAGATTAGATTTAATTTCTAAAAATACAAAAGTATTTTATGATATTATTCACCAAGTAATGGAAAGTGGATTCCAAGGAATCTTTTTAGTGGCGACTAACCCACTTGATATTATGACTTATATTACTTATAAATTATCTGGATTACCTGCTCATCGTGTCATTGGAAGTGGTACGACACTTGATACAGCAAGACTTCGTTATTTAATTGGTGAAAAATTACAAATTAACCCAAAAAATGTTCATGCTTATGTTATGGGAGAACATGGAGATAGTGAATTCGTACCATGGAGTAATGCCAGTGTTGGATTAATTAATATTAATCAATTTTTACAACCAGAAGAATTAGAAACAATCGCAACAGAAGTACGAAACGCAGCCTACGAAATTATTAAAAGAAAAGGTGCTACATATTATGGAATTGGAATGTGTTTAGTGCGAATTACCAATGCCATTTTAGGAGATGAAAATACTATTTTAACTGTTTCTACGTATGATAAAAATCACGATATTTATATTAGCAGTCCAGCGATTATCAATCGTAAAGGAATTAAAGGAAATGCAAAACTTCTTTTAACACCAGAAGAATTAGAAAAATTTGAACATAGTATGAATACCATCAAACAAGAGATTGAAAAGATTAATCTTTCATAAGATAATCTTTTTTTTCGTATTTTTATCTTTCAACTATGCATATACATTAATGGGAGGATGAAATATGAACGAACGTGATTATGTCCAAAATTCAATCGCATTGCACTTATTTTTTGATCGTATTATGAAAGAACATAGCTTTTTCTTAGAAGCATCTTTTATGGAATCAAACCAAAACTTAAAAGATATTGCCCGAAATTTTCAAACGAATTTTTCACGTATTTTAAATAAAACAATTACACTGGCAAATAAAATGGTATCAAAAGAATTATTAGATGCAAAGGAAATTGTAACCGACAAAACGTTACAAGCTGAAACAATGACAACAAAACTATCTGGGATTCCGATTGATACCGATATTACTAATAAAGAACTTCGTTTAGAACCAGGGACAATTAAAGTAAATTCACTGCAACTATAAGAAATAGAAAGATTAAATCAAAATACGTTACCGATTATCCAAAATCTAATTCGTTTTAAAAGTGAAATTTTAGAAAAAGTATTAATGTGTCAACTATATACAACTAATTATCCGTTACTAATTACTCATATTTTAAATGAAGCAAAAATGTATTTTGAATTATTAAGTAAATTAGAACGCCGTGAACCTTTCTCTAAAGAATATTTATATGAACAAGAATTGTTTTGGAATAATATTATGAAAGAACATGCAGAATTTATTCGCGGATTATTGGATCCAAGTGAAACAAAATTAATGATGACGGCCGATGAATTTGCCGAAAAATATGAAATGATATTAAAAAAATATGCGAAAAATCCATATGATTTACAGAGAATCAGTTTAAAAGAAACAATTAATTTTAGAGATTTCAAAATTGCTGGTGAAGAAGAAATTTTAAATTGTAATATCAAAAGTATTATTATTCCCCTTCTTTCTGATCATGTTGTAAGAGAAGCAAATCATTTTATTCGTTTATTAAAAAATTTATCATAAATCAAAAACGATTGATAATGAATCAATCGTTTTACTTTTATCCTTTAAAATTTTGTTTGATGATATCAAATGTAACAGATCCCATCGGATCTTGTTGGAACCCTGAAGTTGTCATAATCGTACATCCGTAGTCAGCAATCAATAATTCTCCTGAAATAAAACTTGCCATATTACTGTTTAAGAAGACAACTGGTTCAGCCATTTCTCTTGATTCAGCCAAACGAGAAGCGAATCCAGCAGCAGCGATTAGTTTATCATCTCCACCGGCTGCAATTGAAAACTCATCTTTCATTCCTGTTTCTGTAGAACCAGGTAAAACGGCATTCACCCTAATGTGCTTTGATGCGAAAACTGGTTGTAATACTGCAGTATAATAATTCATCGCCATTTTTGCAAACATGTAACCTAATGGTCCAGGTAAATGGTTAAGATTTAATTGTTCTAATGCCCTTATCATTGCATCCCAACCAGTTGCTTCTACAATTGGTAAATATTCTTTTTTATTTCCTTCTTTTTCCCAATTATTTCCTCCAGTTGATGTAATAAAGGCAATTGCTCCCCCACTTGTCATACGATTTGTTAAATACGTTTCACAAATGTATTTATTTGCAATCAAATCAATCGTTACAGTTTTATTAAAATCTGTTTTAATTCCTGATACACCGGCAATTCCAAAAAATGAATCAATATGTTCTGGAATTTTAGTAAATGCTTGATCAATAGAATCTTTATTACTTAAATCTACTGAAATAAATTCTGTAATTCCATCTACTTCTACTGTATTCCAATCTAAAGCATATACTTTTGCACCTAGATCTACTAACATTTCTGCGGTTGCTTTTCCCATACCAGATGCAGCACCGGTTACAACACATACTTTCCCCTGATATCCAAAATAATCTTTCATCTTATCCCTCCATTTTAAACATACACTATTTTCTTTCAATTGTTAAGAAGAGTTGACAAAATTTAACATCTTCACTCGATAAAATAATGATGCTGGATTACTAAAATTATTTCGTTTATCTTCTAAAAATAAATTATTTTACAAAAAAGCCTTGACCGGGTGTTACTCACGAATAGTACACTAAAATTGTACTAAAAAATATTTTAGTTATCAAAGAAAGAAATGAGTTTATGGAATATGTAACATTAAATAATGGTGTTAAAATGCCAATGTTGGGGTTTGGTGTTTATCAAATTCCAAAAGAAGAAACAAAAAGATGTGTGTTAGATGCAATCAAAGTTGGATTTCGCGCTATCGATACAGCACAAAGTTATTTTAATGAAAGTGAAGTTGGAGATGCAATTGTAGAATGCGGGATTCCTAGAGAGGAACTTTTCATTACAACCAAAGTATGGATTGATAATTATGGATATGAAAAATGTAAAAAATCAATTGAAGAATCACTAAAAAAATTAAAAACAGATTATATTGATTTAGTTTTATTACATCAACCTTTTAGTGATTACTATGGTGCATATAAAGCATTAGAAGATCTATATCAAGAAGGAAAAATTAAAGCAATTGGTGTTAGTAATTTTTATCCAGATCGCTTATCAGATATGTGTTTATTTGAACGAAAAATCATTCCAGCAATCAATCAAGTAGAAGTTAATCCACTTAATCAGCAAATCATGGCACAAAAAAATATGGAAAAATTTGGAGTTCAAATTGAAGCTTGGGCCCCATTTGGTGAAGGAAAAAGTGGAATGTTCGAAAATGAAACATTAAAAAGAATTGGAGAAAAATATCATAAAAGTGTTGCTCAAGTAATTCTAAGATGGTTAATACAAAGAGGCGTTGTTATCGCATGTAAATCTACCCATATAGAAAGAATGCAAGAGAATATCGATGTATTTGATTTTGAACTATCTAGTAGTGATATGGAAGAAATTAAAAAGTTAGATTCTGGGGATAGTCTATTCTTCAATCATCAAGACCCAGCTATGGTAGAATGGTTTGATTCTATGGTAGTACAAAGAAGAAAAAATGATGATTATAGAAAAGAAAATAAAAATTGGTAAAAAAGGAGTGTAAAAAAATATGAAAAAAAAAACAATAGTTGGAATCATTGCTGTCATTATCATTTTAGTACTAGGAATAATAGGATATTTTATACTAACAAATAATAATACAGCCGAAAACAAAAATCAATCAAATCAAAATGAAATTACAGAAGATGAACAAGAAAAAGATACAAATGAAACCGTAACAATAGAAGGAAAAAGTTTAGTTGTATACTTCTCTGCACAAGGACATACCAAAGCAGTTGCTGAAGAAATTGCAAATCAATTAAATGCCGACGTCTTTGAAATTACTCCAAAAGAAGAATATACTTCTGATGACTTAGATTGGACAGATGATAATTCAAGAGTTGTAAAAGAACATGAAGATGAATCGTTACAAAAAGTAGAACTTACTACTACTGAAGTTCCTGATTGGGATAGCTATGATACCGTATTCATTGGTTACCCTATTTGGTGGGGTGTTGCCGCTTGGCCAGTAAATACATTTGTTAGTATGAATGATTTTACTGGAAAAACTGTAATCCCATTCTGTACTTCTACATCATCTGGTATTGGTGAAAGTGATAAATTATTATCTCAAGTTAGCAATACTGGTAATTGGTTAGAAGGACAACGTTTCTCTTCTTATCCATCCGATTCAGAAATTCGTGATTGGTTAAATCAATTTAAATAATATTACCTATCCCCTACTCTTTATCACACAAAAAAAGATGATCGCATGTCATCTTTTTTTATTCGTTCCATGAACGAACTACAACTTCTAATTCTTCTTTAAAACGAATTAAATTAACCGAATAAATTAATTCTTCATCTTGCATTCCATCACGTTATTTCTACTATAATAATGTCATTTAATTTTAATCGTTATATTACGGTTGAATATTGCCATTTCAAGTGAACTTAATTCTTCTGTTGATTTTCTTTTAATAAATCTCTTATTTCTTCTAGTAGTAATATTTGCTCATCTTTCTTAATTGTCTCTTCATGCTCTTTTTTCTTACTAAATTTAGATAATAATTTAATAAAAATAAAAATACATGCAGCGACAATCAAAAAATCAATAACATTTTGTAAGAAGGCTCCATAACGAATTGTCGCATCTCCAACTCGAATTGTTAAAGAAGAAAAATTCAATCCACCAATCATAATACCGATAATAGGCATGAGTAAATCATTTACAAGCGATGTTACAATTTTGCCAAAAGCTGATCCAATAATAACTCCGACTGCTAAATCGATAACATTTCCTTTAGAGATAAATTGTTTGAACTCTTTTAAAGTAGAATTTCCTTTTTTTATTAAATCATTTTTATCTACTTTCTTTTTTTCCATGTTATCACCTCGCCTATAGCGTATCATAAATCCTATTCAATTACAAGAAACGATAAAATAAGATTTATAAAAGGATTTTTTACTTTTATGTCGAATCATATAAGTAAGGAGGATGTTAACATGGTTTTTAATAAAGAAATTTCTGGATTTCAGAACGAATATGAATTTGCCACTTATTTAAATGGGAAACAAGTGGGAAAAGTATATCCTAATTTTTTAGACTTGCTATATAAATTATATGATAACCTTGATTTTAAAGACACAATTGAATGCTGGGTAAATAAATCTAAAAGAAAAGCAGATATTTATATTAAAATTAATGGTTATGTTAGAGGTATCAGTATAAAAAAAGGAGTTAAAAATTCTGTACACGTGGAGCATATTGATTCATTTACTCAATTTTTAAAAGAATTAGGAATTTCTAACGATGTTATTCGCTACTTTTTAGAATATCATTATGCAGATGGAACTTTAGATGGTACTGGTAATAATCGATTATCTAGCATATCATACCGTAATCTCTATCAAAATAAGGTAGATCTGATTAATCAGGCTTTTAATAATGAAAAATATATTGATGCTTTTATCAATCGCTTTATTTTACAAGGAAATCGTTCTACATATGAAGTAAACGCTATTATATTTGGTGTCGTTAAAGATTTTATTTGGATTACAAAAGATGAAATATATTATATTATAAAAAAACACTTGTCTAACTGTAGTTCAAGTTTGCATATTTCTTGTTTAAATTTACAACCAATGTCTAGAAATTTAAATTATAATCCAAAATATGAATTTGGTAGAAATCAAGTTCAGGTAAAATGGTATAATCTAGCCGATCAGATTATAGAAGTAATGGTTCTCAGGTAGGCCTTCCGGACTGACTACGTGAGAGTTCAAAAAAAAGAACTAGTCATTGACTAATTCTTGGTTTTACTTATGGAGCGGATGATGAGAATCGAACTCACGTAGTCAGCTTGGAAGGCTGAGGTTCTACCATTAAACTACATCCGCATTTTACCAGTCGTTTCCTCAACAACTGAATTAATTATACAATATACTTAATATTGAAGTCAATACTTTTTTTAAAAAAAATTTAATTTTTTTTACGATATTTTTCTATACATATAAGTATAAGTCTCTATTTCAATTTTATAATATGCAAAAAAATGATTATTATACTATTATTATTTTTTTAAATATTCAAAAACTGTTGACAACCACCATAATATCCTGTAAAATGTTAATTGTTTGGAGACATACTCAAGAGGCTGAAGAGGCGCCCCTGCTAAGGGTGTAGGTCGGGCAACTGGCGCGAGAGTTCAAATCTCTCTGTCTCCGCCATTAAGAAATTTAAAACGTTAATCATTTAGATTAACGTTTTTTTGTTTTAACTTGTGGTTTTTCACAAAGTCGATCTAACATTACTGATTGAAGATCATCATACGGTTGTATCTCTATTTTATCAAATTGATAAGCATTTCTTATTTTTGATAATGCCTTGCTTTCTATTTGGCGAATTCTTTCACGTGTTAATCCATAGTAATGAGATAATGCTTCTAATGTATGTGATTTATTACCAAATAGTCCAAAACGTAAAATAAGAATGTCTTTTTCTTTCTCAGTTAAAATAGAAAAACAATTTTTAATTGCAATCTGCATCGTTAGTTCTTTTTGAATTGTTTGTGCACTTTTACTATTATCACATTCTATCAAATCGACTAATTCTTGATCTTTATCATTTCCTACTGGAGAATTAAAACTAACAACCTGATTTACATCCATAAATTTCTGTATACTTTGAACCTTTTCTAATGAATATCCAGTTAATTTTACTAACTCTTTATCAGTAGGTTTTTCACCATGTTCCACTTCATATTGATAAATATAGCTTCTCATTTTATTAATACTTTCTTGTGCATGTACTGGTACTTTTACAGTAGATTGATATTGTAATGAATATCGTATAATTGCTTGTTTAATCCAAGGAACTGCATATGTACTAAATTTATACCCTGTCGAAAGATCAAACATTTCAATTGCTCTTGCAATTCCTGTACA
Organism: uncultured Bacilli bacterium; assembly: GCA_944358795.1. GTDB lineage: Bacteria > Bacillota_I > Bacilli_A > RF39 > UBA660 > MGBC107952. The sequence continues at coordinate 27,153 of CALVRW010000049.1, forward strand.
TCCTTCCATAATTAAATCTTCTAAAGGAATATCGTTAGAAGTGAATTTTCTTGCGATTGAAACAACTAATCGAATATTAGAATAGTATAATAACTCTCTCGCTTCTTCATCATTATATCGTTGAACTCTTTCAATTAAGTCTTTTTCCTGATCAGCCGTTAATAATTTATAATCATCAGTTTTTTCAAATAATAAGTTTATTGAATTTTTCATATATAATGCCCCTTTCATTTCGTGCCTATGTATATTACCAAAAAAAAGAAAATATTGCAAATATTTTCTTTTAAATACTAATTTTTTTCTTCTTTTTTAGGCTTTTTCACAGCAATATCAAAGTGTTCTCTTACTTTTGTTTCAATTTCATCACGCATTTCTGGTTTTGCGCGTAACAATGCTTTGACATTTTCTTTTCCTTGCCCTATTTTTTCTCCATTATAAGAATACCAAGAACCACTCTTTTCAATAATAGCTGCTTCACTTGCTAAGTCGACAAGTTCCCCTTCTCTTGATACTCCTTCTCCATACATAATATCAACACTGCATGTTTTAAATGGAGGGGCCATTTTATTTTTTACTACTTTAATATTCGTTTTATTTCCGATAATATCTGATCCATCTTTAATTTGTTCTGATCTTCTAATTTCTAAACGAACAGACGCATAGAATTTTAAAGCTCTACCTCCTGGTGTCGTTTCTGGATTTCCAAACATAACACCAACTTTTTCTCTTAATTGGTTAATGAAAATTGCAATTGTATTCGTTTTACTAATAACTCCAGATAGTTTACGTAATGCTTGGCTCATTAAACGAGCTTGTAAACCAACATGACTATCGCCCATTTCTCCTTCAATTTCAGCTTGTGGAACTAATGCAGCAACAGAATCAATTACAACAACACTAATTGCTCCACTACGAACAAGAGCTTCACAAATTTCTAATGCTTGTTCTCCGTTATCTGGTTGTGATAATAATAATTCACTCGTATTAACACCTAATTTTGCTGCATATTGTGGATCAAGTGAATGTTCTGCATCGATAAACGCTACTCTTCCTCCCAACTTTTGGGCTTCAGCAATTGCATGTAATGCAAAAGTTGTTTTACCACTTGATTCTGGTCCATAAATTTCAACAATTCTTCCCTTTGGATATCCACCGATTCCAAGAGCAATATCAAGTGCTAAAGAACCACTTGGAATAATATCAATTTCTCGGTGTTCTGTAGCTCCCAATTTCATGACAGCTCCTTTACCAAATTGTTTTTCAATATCTGATAAAACTTGGTCTAATGTTTTATCCCCTGATGTTTTTGCCATAATCTTCCTCCTTATAATGACAAGTTCATTCTTTTTTATTACATATCCATTGTAACGGATATAAAACAAAATGTCAACACTTTTTACGAACATTCGTTTGATATTTTTTGTTCGTTATTTTAGACAAAATAATAAAATAACACTATAATAAAAAAACCATTTTGCATGGTTCTTTTTCAATTCTTTTATTTTTTATCAAATAATAAGTCTTTATTTAATACATAATATTGTACACCAGAAATAATTGAAAGTACTGCAGCAATGATTAATAAGAAATCTGATACTTTATAATTCCATAATTCGAATGGTAAATTATAAAATAATGTTAACGTAATTCCTACCATTAAACAAGCAGTTTTCCATTTACCACTTTTAATTGCGGCAACAGCTTTTCCTTTATTTCCAGCTACCATTTTAATCGCATTTACAATACTGTCTCTTACAATAATAACAACTGTAATAATTGGATGAATAAATCCGCTTGCACATAAAATAATTAAAACTGAATTTACTAGTACTTTATCAGCAATTGCATCAATCATTTTACCAAAATCAGTAATTAAATTATATTTACGAGCAATATATCCATCTAAAAAGTCAGTAAGTGAAGCAATAATAAATAATACTCCAGCAATGATATATTTTACATCAATTACAATTGTTTCATTTACAAATAATTTAGGTAATGTAACTCCCATCGCATCGAATGGAAATAATAAAATAATAATAATCATAAATGCCATTACAATTCTGGCCATCGTTAATTTATTTGGTAAATTCATTTGTTTTCCTCCCACTCACCAGCATTCATTACAATTGGATCTTCTACAAAATCATCATTATCTTGATTGAAGAACAATACTACAAAATATCCTACCACTAAAATAACAAGAAGTAATGCTACATAAATTACAACTGGTGGTATTTCGATTTTTCTCTTCTGCACTGTATATGGAGAAGCAATTCTTTTTGTCGTATCTTTTTTCTTCATTTTTTTCTTTGCTTTCTTAATATCATCTAATGATAGCTTAGATGTATAATCAAACAAATATTCATTATATTCATCAATCATATCTTCATAATCTAGACCTAAATACTTAGAATAATCTCGAATAAAGTATTTAAGAGAAAATATATCTTTAAATGCTTCCATATTTCCAGCTTCGATATTTTCAATCTGACTTGGACGCATTTTTAAATCTTCCGCTGCCTCCTCAATGGAGACGCCAATACTTTCCCTAGTCTCTTTTAGCTTTTCTCCGATTTCCTTCACGATTAACACCTCGCTTTACCTGTGTTTTAACATGAAAAAAAATAAATAATATTTTATAAGCCACGTTCTGTTCCTATTGCTAGGCGACAAACATTTATCTATTACCGAAGTAATCCCATAAGAAATTCTTGATTCTCTCTTATTAGGTTCCCCTACCATATTTGGGTTTCTCGCTCGTGGGGTTTACCCGTTCCACCTATCTATTTCTAGATAGCTCGTCTCTGTGGCACTTTCAGCCTATTATCTATCACGAAGAGTTAGATAAGGAAGGCGCCGTTAGTAAAATACTACCGTAGGTTACTTTATCCCTACGCACGAACACTACAAGCATCTCAGCTTGTGCGAGCATGGACTTTCCTCTACATTACAAAGAATGCAGCGTTTGTCAAAATATTATATATCTTTTCCATAAATAATTTTCTCTAAATTAGAGAGTCTTCTTAATAAGTCAGCATTACTAACATCTGGATGACTATTTTCTTTTACAACATCTAATTTAGTACGTAATGCTCTTACTTCTTGTTTTAAACGAATATTTTCTTCAATTAATTCTTTTTTATCGGCATCTAATTCTCGAATTCTTCGTTCAAAAACTTCATAATCACTGATAATAACATCTAAGAATTTATCTACCTCTTGAGGTCGATATCCTCTTGTGTCAATCTTAAATTGCTTTTCTAATATTTCTTTTACTGTAAGAGCAATTCCATCTTGATACATATTCTTTCACCCCATTTATTCATATCTATTTTCTCAAATAATCCTATATTTGTCAATTGACGTTTATTGTACATAAAAACTACTTATTATTTCTTAAAATAAGTAGCTCTCTTAATCATTTTTACATCTTCAATCATTTCATCAAACATTCCGTCAATATAGTAGTAATAATTCATTTTCTCACCTCACACGTATACTGTAACATGAGAAAATTCTCTTTTCTACCAATTCGACAAAACTAGAAAAAAGTTTTACTTTTTATGATTACTTTTTCTTAAAACTTTAAACTCTAACTCTTCTCCAACTTGTTCTTTTAATGCTTCATAATTAATTTCATCATGATGAAATTCTCCATGCTCTATTTCTAATTGTTCTTTTAATTCTAATAGTTCTTCATAGGTACCTGGTATCATAGAACTGCAACTCTCACAAATATCTAGATTCTCTCGTTTTAATACGCGAATTTCAGTAGTAGGACCCTTTTTTATCATAACAAATGGATGATAGCGATAGTAAAAATGATTCTTATAGATTCTACTGCCACAAAAAGCACATGTTCTTATTTTTAAGTTTCGAATCAATTTTACTCCCTTGTAATACGTAATAGACCCATGTTCATATCTCATTGATAAGATTGGATCAATCTCTGCAATCTTTTTTCCATAGTATGGACTTAATTCTTCCATTGTAAATCCTAGTGACATCCAGTCATAAAAATACGATAGATAGAAATCGAAATATTCTTGATTATTTAACTTTAAAATCTCATCTAATGTCATCTTAGAAATATCCATACGATCGCCTCGGTAAGTATTATAACACAGAATAGAAAAAAACGATTATTTACTAATCGCTTTTGTATTAATTTCTTCTACTAACATTGTAATAAATTCGTCTTTTGAAACAGTGGTTGTTTTTTGTTCACCGTGTAAACGATAACTAATTAAATTACCATCACGTTCTTTATCTCCCAATACTAAGATATATGGAATTTTCTTTGTTTGTGCTTCACGCATACGGTAGCTTAATTTTTCATCTCTACTATCTAATTCTAAACGAATACCATGGTTTAATAATTCATCCTTGATTTGTTCAGCATATTCTAAGTGATATTCATTTTTAACTGGAATAATACTTACTTGTACTGGTGCTAACCAAGTTGGGAAGTTACCTTTTGTTTCTTCAATTAAGAATGCGGTAAAACGATCGAATGTTCCAAAGATTGCTCTATGTAATACAACTGGAACTTGTTTTTGTCCATTTCTATCAACATAAGATAAATCAAATCTACGTGGTAATAAGAAGTCTAATTGACAAGTAGAAAGTGTTACTTCTGGTCCTACAGCTGGTTTTACTTCTACATCTAACTTAGGTCCATAGAATGCTGCTTCCCCTACTGCTTCAAAGTATTCTACTCCAAGTTCATTTAATACATTTCTTAATTTATCTTCTGCTGCATTCCACATTTCATCATCATCAAAATATTTTTCTTTATCTTCTGGATCCCTTAATGACAATCTAAATTTATATTCTTTGATACCAAAATCACGATATACATCTAAAATTAAACTAACTACTTTCTTAAATTCATCACCAATTTGTTCTGGTGTAACAAATAAATGGGCATCATTTTGACACATACAACGAACTCGTTCAAGTCCTTTTACTGCTCCACTCGCTTCATAACGGAAATCAGTTGCAAATTCACCAATTCGAATTGGTAAATCACGATAAGAATGAAGTTTATTTTTAAATACTAGCATATGATGTGGACAATTCATTGGTCTTAAAACAAATTCTTCTTCGTCAACTTTCATCATAGGAAACATGTTTTCTTGATAATGATCCCAATGTCCAGATGTTTTATATAAATCAACGGTTCCAACACAAGGAGTATAAACATGTTCATATCCCATATTTCTTTCTTTTTCGTAAATATAATTTTCTAATTGTTTACGAATAACAGCACCATTTGGTAACCATAATGGCATACCTGCTCCAACTAAAGAATGGGTCATAAATAATTCTTGTTCTTTTCCAATTTTTCTATGGTCTCTATTTTTTCGATCTTCTAATTCTGCTAAATGTTTTTGTAGATCTTCATCTGTTTCAAAGCATACACCATAAATTCGTTGTAATACTTTATTTTTAGAATCACCCTTATAATAAGCACCACTTACTTTTAACAATTTAAAATGCTTTAGTAATTTTGTACTTTCTACGTGTGGTCCACGGCATAAATCCATAAATTCTGCTTGTTCATACCCTGTAATAACAGTTCCTTCTTCCATATTTTCAATTAAATCGATTTTATATGGATCATCTTTGAATTTTTCTAATGCTTCTTCTTTTGTAAGTTCTACGCGTTTAATTAATTTATTATCTTTGACAATTTTCTTCATTTCTTTTGAAATTTTTTCTAAATCTTCTTCTGTTAATTTATCGTCACCTAAATCAATATCATAGTAGAAACCTTCTTCAATAACAGGTCCTACCCAAAACATTGCATGTGGGTATAATCTTTTTACTGCGTGTGCTAGTAAATGTGCACAACTATGATTTAATACATTTAATTTTTCATCTTCTTTTATATTAATCATGTTTATCTCCTCTTCTTTCTTTTCTTTTTACATTGATTACTAATAAGTTCATCTTCATCCTCTTCGAAATAAATAACATCTTCATATTCCGCTTCAAAATCATATGGATCTATTTTCTCACTTGCAAAATTATGATAAGGAATTTGTTTTCCATTTTCATCTTCAAAAATATTTAATTTTTCCAATGGATTTTGATATGGTAATTTTTCTCCATGAGAATCAATCACCCAGAAAAATTCACTGCTTCCCTTCACTACTTCAAATGGAACTCGTTTTACTTCTTCAAATCCCATCATATCAAGTTCTCTATGTGTACAATAGCTTAGCTGATTTAATGCTTCACCACTAATTCCTAAATACTGACTTAGGAATGTTTTCATACTAATCACACCATTTTTTTTATCTGTTCGTTCTCTTTTTATGAATCCTTTATCAATATCTTTCTTATGTTTCAATTTGGTAATTTTCTTTTTATCATGACTTCTATGAATTTTCATTTTTTTCATTTTATATTCCGTAGAAATTAATTCATAGTCTTGCTCTGCTGTCGCACTATTAGAAAAGTACATTGTTAATCGATTTTTTCCCATTTTTATCCCCCCCTAAAATATTAAAAAGCTCCTTAAAAATTTATTTAAGGAGCGTATAAACGCGGTACCATCCTACCTTGTTTCTTATTTTGATAACGGAATTACCGGATTTCTCTTTCGAGCTCTACTCATAGGTAGTAATGTTTTACCGTTTTGATCAGGTTTCCAGCTACCCCTGACTCTCTTTACAAATCATAATAAAACACCATGTCCTAATCAATGTATTTACAAATTTATCTTACCGATTTCTACCACCCTTGTCAAGTAGTTAAAATAATTTACTTAAAAAAAGTATCGTAACTCCAAGTATCATTCCAATCCAAGTAGTACTTTCTTTCTTATGATCTATAATATGTGGTAATAATTCAAACAATATAATATAGCAAATCATACCGAAGGTAATCGTAAGTAATATTCCTAATAATAAAGTAGATATCATACCACTTACTAAATACATTACTACTCCACCAATAAAAGTGGAAATAGAAATTAGCAAACTAGCTCCCAATGTTTTTTTTATACTATTATTATATTTATAAAAAGTAGATGTAATAACCATTCCAAGGGGAATATTATGAAGTCCTACACCAATACACATTAATAACCCTAAATTAAGATCTGTTGTAACAGAACTATATACTGCCATTCCTTCAATGATATTGTGTAAGATTAATGCGATACTAGATACAATTCCAATATGACGTAAATTCTCATTAATTTCCTTCTCTGTTGGAGCATCAATCTCATGATCAGGAACAAACTTATCTAACCCATATAAAATACCAATACCAACTAATAGAAATAAAATAAAGTAAAGCCATTTTAAATCACCACCAGCATTTAAATGTTCTAATGACTCTGGTAATAATTCGAATAACCCTAGTGCCACCATCACACCAAATGCCATACTAATCGAAAAATTAACAACTTTATTACTATTTTTTGTTATAAATACAATTGCACTACCAAATAAAATAAATAAACCTAATGCTAGTGTAATTCCTAATCCCATAATCTCATTCATGTTATCACCTGTTATTCATTCTAACACGGATAGGAATTTTGTGCAAGGAAACAAAAAAAGATAATATCTATTCAAGATACTATCTTTTTTTATTGTTATTCGTTTTCACCAGGAACGCCAGGAACAATTGGTGTTGGCGTCGGTGTTGATGTAGGTTCTGGCGTTGGTTCTGGAGTTTGTTCTGGTTCATCAGTAGGCTCCGGTGTTTCACTCGGTGTCTCTTCTGGCTCTTCTTCAATCTCCTCTTCTGGTTCCTCTGCAATTGGACTTGTTACAACATAAATTACCAAATTTGTAACGTAATCAACATCCATTCCACTAGGTAAATTTTGATTTACAATCATACCCATGGTACTACCAGTTGTTTCTTTTATTGTTACTGTAAATCCATGTTCAGCTCCAAAAGCAATCGCTTCGCTCTTATCGTATCCAGTAAAGTCTGGAAGTAATGTTACTGAAGATCCACTGTAATTTCCTTTTCCAATTACACTTTCTTCATATTCTTCATTAACATCAAAACTGAATGTTTTAACCATTTTATGTTCTTTTAATCCTAAATTAATTTTCATTGCATCGGTAATTTCTTTTAAACTTTGTTTGTATGGAACAAAGTTATATAATTCAAGGCCTGTTCCTGCTCCATCAATTTGACTATAATCATAGATATATTGGTCATATCCACTGATATATAGTTTCTGCATTGACAATAATTCTTCCATAGGCATATCTCTACTCTTCAGTAATACATCTTTTCCAACATTATAAAGGGATAATATTTCATCTCTTGTCATGTTCGTTTCCATTGTATTTCCTAAAGAATCTAAAATTTTATATACCGTATCTAAATCTCTTACATCTTTTAGTTTATTTAAAATACCTTTAACAACTTCTTGTTGGTTTTGACCACGTACAAAGTCATCAAATCCAGCACTTTTTCTATGTCTTGCCCATGCAAGTGCTTGTTCTCCATTGATTGTTTGTTGTCCAGGTTCTAGGCATTGTAAATTACCAAAATCACGATTACTATCTTGTTCACAGAATCCACGTGGTACATACACATCAATTCCTCCAAGAGCATCAACTAATTTAACTACTCCCTTGAAATTGATTTTCGCATAATAATCAATTGTAACTCCTGTAAAACCTTCAATCGTATCAATCATACAATCTTCTCCATACCAAGCAGCATGTGTAATCTTATTTTTACGCTTATTTGGGAAACATGCGATTGGTACATAAGTATCACGAGGAATACTCATAATCGTTGTACTTAAAGTTTTTGGGTTAAAAGTAAGTAACATAAGTGAATCCCCATTATAAGAACTGTTTCTTACATCTTCTAATTCACTATCAACACCCATTAATAATACAGTAAATGGTTCTGTTAACTTTTTACTTGCTCTTTTTTCATTGGCAATTTCTTTCTTTTGTGTATAAATAATCTTTGTTTTCTCACCAAGATCTTGATATTGTTCCATGCTCTTAAACATAATCGCATAATTTGTTGGTAAGAATACATATTCGATTTTTTCTTCTAATAATGCGTCGATAAGATGAGGATAACTATCATACTTTTCAATTTTATTTTTTAAATTATTTGACTTAATAATTTCTTGTGGTATTTGATATCCATCAACACTTTTTTCATCATTTAATATACCTATTTTTTTATTACCAATTCCTTTTAAATCAGTTGCTTTATTATCTTTTAAAGCTACGATACTAGCAGAATAAGTTGTTTTTGTTGTTGTAAATTGCCCTAGTTTTGATAACGCTGTTGCTGCAACACTTGCAATCACAAATAAAATAACAGAATAAATTAAAGTTAAAATACAAACTCTTAAGTATCGTTTTATCTTGCGTTTAAATAATGATTGAATTAATTTAAACGTAATAAATAGCCATAATAAGATGACTACAATTGCGACAATTAATCTTCCAATATTTTCAACATTATTAAACTGACTTAAAACATATAAGAAATGTCCGGTTGTAAGTGTATTAATTAAAAATATAATTGCGACAATGACTAGCCAACCTCTTGCTTTCTTAATGCTATTCCAAAATTCTTTCATGAGTTCCTCCTAAATATCTTTTAGTCTTCTATTATTATAGACTATTTTTTATTTTTGCACAACTCGTTTTTATAAATTTCAAAAATTTGACAAAGCCTTCTTCTAAATTTTTTTTCTATTACTTGAAACTTTCGCTTAAGAAAAACATATAATAAAGTATTGACACTAGAAAATTATTTTTGATATAATGTTTTTGTTGATGGGGCCATAGCCAAGTGGTAAGGCATGGGACTGCAACTCCCCGATCGCCAGTTCAAATCTGGCTGGCCCCTCCATGAGATATAAAAGAGATAGAAATATCTCTTTTTTGTTATTTTTTACAAAAAAAACGACTATCAAAATAATCATTTTATTTCATATAAGTAAATATTTTCCTTATATACTTCACCAAATAAATGAAAATCTTCTTGTCTTATTACTCTACCACCTAAATGTTTATAAAACGTATTCGCAGAATTTCCATCAAGACAACCAATAACAATCTTTTTAAATCCTTTTCGACTTAAAATTTGAAAAGCAGTTTCAACAAGTGCTTTCCCATACCCTTTTTTCATTTCTGTTGAAAGAAGATATAACATTTGGATTTCTCCACAATCTTCTAATCCATACCGATTAGAGTTTTTTATTTTTAAGATGCCAACAACACGATTTTCTTCTTCCAAAACATAATGATTATCATCTTCCTTAAAAGTTTCTATCGCATGTTTGATTTTTTCATCTTTATTTGATGATATTAATTTTAAAACTCTATCTGAAACAATCCCTTTTAAATTATCATTCCAACTAGAAATATTAATATCGATCCAAGCTTCACAATCTTTTAACTCTTTTTTTCTAATGACAAATTTATTTTTCATATTACTTTCTTCCTTTATCTAATCGTTTCATAACTTATTTTATAGATTAAAACTTTTTATCTTTTGATTTTGATAAAACTTTTGTAACGACGCTTCGATATCAATTTTATATCTACGTGTTTTAAGATGCTCACTATTTTTAGAACCATCGCCTTGAATCGTTTCTATCAAATTTCCAAAATTATTTTCTATAATATGAATTGACCCAAAATTTGTATCATAGCAAGATATTAATGCAGTTTTAAAACCCATATCATACATTTTCTAATAACAAATGACACAATATCGTACCATAACCTTGATTTCTTTTAGATGGAACAACTTGATAAAAAATATGGTCACCGTAAAGTTCAATCGTTTCGTCTATTTCTGGATTTAATCGAATACTTCCAGAACCAATAATCTTTTCGTCTTCTATAAACCAGTAATAGATTTCTTTTAATCCTGTTTGATCTATTCCTCGCTTTTTCTCTTCCGTTAATTTTAAATATTCCTGAAAATTATTTTGTGTTACAAATGGTTTCCAATCAGGATAAAGATTGATAAACTCTTGGTTGTAATCATCGATTTTATCAATATCCAACATTTCAGTTACTTCTTTTAAATAAATTGAATGCATGGTATCACCCTCTAGCTTTTGCTTTATTTTAAATGATACTTTTGTTTAAAACTTTTAATATATCTTTTTCTCATAGCAGGCATTATTTGTGAAGCTATCTCTACTGAAACATCATTCATACTCATAGAAGTAGTATCTAGTAAAACGGAATCTTCTACACTTGTTTCAAATAATTCTTTTAAATCATTTAAACTTTCATTATATTCATTTATATTATCAACATTTAAAAAAGTTCTTTTTTCTAATGCCAAATTTGCGTTATAATCTCTTTTTAATGAAATTAAAGGTTCAGCATATGTTATAACGAGAAAATCTATTAATGCTCTTGATATTACACGATATTTCTCTCTTGCTTCTTGATATAGTTCTTCTAGCATATCGCCTCTAACATATCTTCTATAATTCCAAATTTGTCTATCGTTTATCGATCTATCAATTAAAATAATTTCATTATCAGAATTAAGTGCGTCTTCTAACTGTTTTATAACCTCTTCTATTATTATCATATTTAATTCAGTAGAACTTACATCTTTATATTTTGGTCTTAATTCTTCTTTATAATATCTAGATGTTGTAAATTCTTCAATTATAGTTGTATTAAAACCACCTTTTTTAAAGAAATCATATAAATTATTTATCGTAGTAGTTTTACCTGTTCAAGGTGTTCCACTAAATTCAATAACAAATGGTTTTGGTAATGAACATAATGCTTTTAATTTTTGTAATTCTACTTTTTGAGCATGTAGTTGTTTAAGTTTTTCATAATATTCACGATTATCATCAAAAATAGTATCTCTTAAATATAAATCTTCTTTTTCATTAAATACAATATCTAATACATTTTTAAGTCTTTTAAATATAGGTAAATTTTCATCTTCGCCATAAATTAAACTTTTATATACACCTGTATAATACCAACTTTGTTGATTTTCCCCTCTTTTAAATGCGGAAAAATCTCTTTTACCACTTTTTTGAAATTTAAGCATTAAATCTTCTAAATTATTTATCTTATCTGCACAAATCACAACCTTATTTCTTAAAGATAACGTTTTAGTTTCTTCAATCGTGTGTGCTTTTCTTTCTTCCCAAGATAATGATTTATTTGGCTCTGATGCACCCATAACTAAATTTGCAACTTCATCACCAAATTCTCTTTTTATATCTTCAATAGTATAGTTTGTATCTTCTACAACATCATGTAAATAACCAGCAGCAATGACTGCGTCATCATAGCCATATTCCTCTAATAAAATACCTACACTAATTAGATGTATTATCATAGGTTTATCAGGTTCACTTTTTCTAATTTGCCCCATATGAGCATTTATTGCAAATATTTTTGCTTTTTCTTTTAAATTCATAATTCCGTTTATCTCCAAATACTTTTTGATAAATTCCCATTTATTCTTTAAGATTACTTCAACATCTTGCTTAAATTGTTCGAAATCCTTATCATAACAATAATTTTTAGCATAACCACTACTACCATACTTTTTAACTAGATAGTTATAAGAACGTTCAACCATTTGATACAAATCTAAATCTGGGTAATGTTTTATCGTATATGAATGAGTTCTCTTTAATACCGATTCAATACTAGTTGTTCTATCAGCTGATGAAATTATTTTACCATAATCACTTCTAGGTTCATATTCTAATGATGCTCTATGATCTTCTATTGCTTCTTTTATCATTCTTCTTTGCTCATCATCAAAGAACTTTTTCATCATTTCATTTTCATAAAATAGTTTCGCAGATAATATTTCATGATTATCTTTATCTATATGGTGTGCGATATCATGAAAAGAAGCAATCGTATACACCATATCAAGATTAATATGTGGAAATTGGTTAGCAAATTCTAAACTTCTTTTAACAACATATTGAATATGTTTAATGCCATGACCTATATCATTTTTTTCATATATTGGTAATATTTGTTGTTCAATATAATCTTTTAATTGCTCATTTACTATACCCATATTGTACACTCCCTAAATCATACTATAATTTAATATTGCCAACAGAATAATAAATAAAAATTAAATTTCTTTCTTCTAACTTTATAAAAACACATTACAAAATTATTATCCTAACGTTTCTGCTTTCTATCTTTTTACAAAATATTTCAAAATCGTATTCTTACCAATTTCTCTTTTCATTGGTTCTTCGTAAAATTCTGTCATATCAAAATTCTTTTTAACACTTTTCTCTGTACTACTCGTTGTATACAAACTAACAATCGTTGGTACTACTTCTAACTTACAATCTTCTAATTCAATTGTAACGGGAATTTCATCTTTATTTTTTGTTCCAAACTTTACTTTTAAATCATAAAGATTGTTGTGTTCCCAAATACCTTCATTACAAACAGAGATTGTTGCTCTCCCTACTTTTCCTTCATATTCTTTATTTTCTAAATCACTTAGAGAATGAATATTATTTGTATCAACATTTACTTCAACTGCTCCACTTACAAGTTGTGTTCCAATCATTGTTGGAAAAAATTCTGTCATAATTTGAACCGTAACAATACTTTCTTTTTGATACATCCTTTGTTTTAAATTCATTTCACATGACTTTTGTTTTACTTCTGTATTTCGAATTAAAATCATTTCTCTTCCTCATTTCCTTTTCCATTATAACACATCTTTACAAAAAAACGAATTATTCATTATTTGTCTATGTTTTGTGTTATAATAAAATTAGGAGGGTCCTATATGAATCATACTTGGTTAACGAAAAAACAACTTGCATTCTTATTTGGTTGCGATGAAGTAACCATTGACAAGTGTTTAAAAGAAGCAAGTTTACAAGAATTAAAATGTCATCAAATTAAACGCTATGTTAAAAATAAAACAGAAACTATTCCATATTATAGTACAGAAGCACTCTACTCTATCGGATACCGTGTCAATACCAAACAAGGAATTCGCTTTCGAACTTGGGCTACGAAACAATTAATGAAAGAAGATGGAAAATAGTTCTATTTTCAAAACATTATCATATATTAAACTAGATAGTACTAGGAGGAATCATATGATAAATAAAAAAAGTATTTGGTTTTTAACACTATTCAGTTTAATATTAGTATTAAGTGTCTACTACGTAACGATGCCAAATGAGTTACTATTAACGACTTCGGTTATCAATCAGAAAGAAAAAGAAAAAACAGAAGAAGTAAGTAAAGATACTTCTAAAAAAGAAAAAGCAACTGTAAAAACAGAAGAAAGTGAAATTTTAACTAGTATTCGTATGGAAGCAAATGAAAAATATAATCAAGAATTAGAGGAACTAAAGACAGTTATGACTAGTAAGGATGCTAGTACGGAAGAAAAAAATAATGCGTTTGAAAAAATAAAAAGTATTAATAACAACCGTGGAAAAGAAGAATTGTTAGAAAAAAAGATTTTAGAACAATTTAAATATCAATCTTGTGTTCTAATTAATGGTACTGATATTAATATTACAGTATCAGAAAAAAAGCATGACGCAGCCATTGCTAATAATATTATGCGATTAGTACAAAGTGAGTTTGATTCAAAAATGTATATTACGGTAAAATTTCAAAAATAGTCCACTTTGGACTTTTTTTGTGCACCGAATTTCAAGTATAAGCATAAGATAACATGAAGAAATACAAACCATCCTATACGAGGAAGTGAGGGAGATTGTGAAAAAAAGAATCTTAACAAAAAGAGAAAATGAAGTATTTGAATTATTAATTAAAAATAAGACAACAAGTGAAATTGCGCATACCCTTGGAATTAGTGAAAAAACAGTACGTAATCATATTTCTAATGCAATGCAGAAATTGGGGGTAACAGGGCGTGCAGGAGCAGTTGTTGAATTATTAAAACTTGGCGAATTATCATTATAGAACACAAAACCACTTAGTAATTAAGTGGTTTTACTATAAAATCGGTATGAATAAGAAAGAGAGTTCATAAAATGATTATAGAGGTGAAGATATGTTAAAGAAGATGATCAACAAGAAACTAGCCATTACTTCTGCCGCCTTATTCGCACTATTTTTAATCTACTTAGTTCCCAAAGATTCCCTTTATCAAATGAAAGATGTTCCTAGTAAAGTCAGTTATGTTGATGCCCAAGTTAATACAGAAGAAATCTATTTATTAAATCATCATAATCTATTAGGACGCACAAAAATAGTTTGTAATAAACCTAGTAATGATATTACCAAAAGAGCGCAATTTATCGTCGAATCACTTATTTTAGATGGTCCAAATAGTAGTAGTATTCCAAGTGGCTTTCGAGCAATTATACCAAGTGGAACAAAAGTAAATGGAATTTCTTATGATAATCGAGTATTAAAAATAAATTTTTCAAAAGAACTACTAGAAGTTAACGAAGAATTAGAAGAAAAAATGATTGAAGCAATTGTTTACAGTGTTACTACCATTGATGGAGTTGATAATGTCATACTGTATGTTGACAAAAAAATCTTAACATTTTTACCAAAAACAAAGACAAGTCTCCCATCTACGTTAAATAGATCCATTGGTATTAATAAAGAATATGACTTTACCAAATTAGATAATATTAATCAAGTAACCGTATATTATGTTGATAAATGGGATGATAACTTCTACTATGTACCAGTTACCAAATATGTGAATGATGACAGGGAAAAAGTAAAAATCATTATTGATGAACTAACTTCTACTAGTTCCTATCATAGTGATTTAATGAGTTTTTTAAATAGTAATACTGAAATATTAAATGTAACAACAACTGATGATATTATGGAATTAAATTTTAATTCTTATATTTTTCAAGATAGTGAAGATAAAAATATATTAGAAGAAGTGATTCACACCATCTCTTTATCAATTAAAGATAATTATGATGTTTCTGAAGTTGTTTTTAAAGTAAATGAAGAAGAAATTTGTAAAAGTGTACTAAAAAGTATTGAATAAAAGATAATTTTGTTATATAATTTATTTGTTCTTGAAAAAGAACAGATAAGTCCTGGTAGCTCAGCTGGATAGAGCAATGGCCTTCTAAGCCATCGGTCAGGGGTTCGAATCCCTTCCAGGACGCCATCTGAAATTAAAATCTAGAAAAAGAAACGGTTCTAGATTTTTTATTTCGCTATACATTAAAAGAAAGAAGTCTCCCCTCTTTCTTTTTTTGTTGTTATCATTGCACTTTATCAAATTCTTTCATTATGTAAATTTAGAGTCTATAAAGAAGAGTCATATCAAATCCATAATACAATATACTTATTAAAGAGTTACTTAATCCAATTATAGAATAATAAAAAGAAGGTCTTTTTTGACCTTCCATACAAGTTCATTTATCTTTCATTTTGGACGTCACCAATACTACTTGATAAAGAACTAGAAACTTGCGATTATGAACATTGCATGCTTGTTTTCAAGATTGCTGTTCCAATTGCTCCTCCACTTCCGTTAAAATATAATGGATAATTAAATTGTGAAACTGTCTTAGGAAGTGTAAAATCAATATATGCCATTGTTGGTCCTGAAGTATTTGATTGAACTG
>CALVRW010000050.1 GCA_944358795.1 uncultured Bacilli bacterium
CCTTGTTCTTTTCTATTTCCCTGTACAACATTGTTTCTTTCTAGTTTCACGTGGAACATTGTTTATTTATAGTTTCACGTGGAACATTGTTTATTTATAGTTTCACGTGGAACATTGTTTATTTATAAATGTTATTTATCGCAATTACATAATAAATATGAAATCTATAATTTCTTTTTACCACGTGATTTTTTTAATAAAAAAAGAAGAAGACTACTCTTCTTCAATTTTTTCTACATTATTATCTGATGAATCTTCTTCACTTTTTTCAATCAATGCAAGAGAACTAACTTTTTGTTCATCTTTTAAATGAATTAATCTAACACCTTGGGCTACACGACCTGTCTTCGAAACTTGTTCTAATGATATTCTAATAATAATTCCACTATTAGTGATAATCATTAAATCTTCGTCACCATGAATTGTTTTAAATGCGACGATATTACCATTCTTCTCAGTTACATTTAAGGCTTTTACTCCCTTACTTCCTCTATGCGTCATACGATATTCTTCAATTTCAGTTTTCTTTCCATATCCATTTTCCGTTACAACTAAAATTTGTTGTCCTTTTTCAGCAATTTCGCATCCAACACAAATACCATTATCTACATCAATACCTTTTACACCTGCTGCACTTCTTCCCATAATTCTAATTTCATTTTCTTCGAAACGAATCATTCTTCCATTTGAAGAAGCAATTAAAATTTCATTATTTCCCGTAGTTTTTTTAACAGATAATAGTTCGTCATCTTCTCTAAGTGTAATTGCAAGTTTACCACTTGTTCTAATACGCTCGAATTCTTCTAATCTTGTTCGTTTTACTAATCCTTTTTGTGTACAGAATACAATATATTGCGCTGGGTCATCATTTGAAACTTTTAACATTGCTTTTACTACTTCATCTTTTTCTATAGGAAGTAAATTAACAATCGGTAATCCTTTTGATTGTCGACTATATGATGGTACTTCGTAACCTTTCATACGATATACCTTACCTTTATTTGTAAAGAACATTAAATAATCATGTGTTGTCATAGAAATTAAGTTTTCTACGTAATCTTCTTCATTTGTAGTCATTCCTTTAATCCCTACACCACCACGATTTTGTGTTTTATAAGTTTCACTGGTCATTCTCTTAATATATCCCTTACCAGTTAATGTTATTACAACATCCTCTACTGGAATCAAGGATTCATCTTCTATATAATCAATCGCTGACATATCTATATCAGTACGTCTTTCATCACCATATTTTTCTTTAATTTCTAACAATTCTTCTTTTACAATATTAAGAATCTTTTGTTCACTAGCTAGAATTGATTTTAAATCAGCAATTAACAATTCTAATTCTTTTAATTCTGATTCAATTTTTTCACGTTCTAAGCCAGTTAATCTTCTTAATTTCATTTCTAAAATTGCTTTGGCTTGAACTTCAGTTAATTGAAAACGTGTGATTAATCCTTCCATTGCTTCAGAATCTGATTTACTTTTTTTCAATAATTTAACGATTTCATCAATATTATCTAAAGCTATTTTTAATCCTTCTAGAATATGAGCTCTATTTTCAGCTTTTTCTAAATCAAATTGTGTACGTCTTACAATAACCGTGCGTTGATGTTCAATATATTTTTCTAAAATTTCCTTTAAAGAGAGAATTCTTGGTTCATCATCAACTAATGCTAATAAATTAATTCCATATGATGTTTGTAATGATGTGTGTTTATATAAATTATTTAAAATAACATTAGCATTTGCATCTTTTCTTAATTCTATTACAATTTTAATACCTTCACGGTTTGATTCATCTCTTAAATCTGTAATTCCGTCAATTACTTTTTCACGTACTAATTCGGCAATTTTTTGAATTAAAACTGCTTTATTTACTTGGTAAGGAATTTCTGTAATTGTAATTACTGGTTTTCCATTTTTTAATTCATCAATCATCGCCTTAGAACGAATTGTAATAATCCCTTTTCCGGTTTCATATGCCTTTTTAATTCCACTATTTCCCAAAATAATTCCCCCAGTTGGGAAATCTGGTCCTTTAATATATTGCATTATTTCTGATGTTTCCATATCAGGATTGTCAATTAACGCAACAGTTCCATCAATTATTTCACAAAGATTATGTGGTGGAATATTTGTAGCCATTCCTACTGCTATTCCAGTACTTCCGTTTACTAATAAATTAGGAAATCTTGATGGTAAAACAACTGGTTCTTTTTCATCTCCATCGAAGTTTTCTGTAAAATCAATCGTATTTTTATTAATATCACGTACCATTTCATTTGATATTTTGGATAATCGTGATTCAGTATAACGCATTGCTGCTGCTCCATCTCCATCGACAGAACCAAAGTTACCATGTCCATCAACTAACATATAACGAATGGAAAAATCTTGTGCTAAACGAACTAACGCATCATATACAGCTGTATCTCCGTGTGGGTGATACTTTCCTAGTACTTCTCCGACAATACGCGCACATTTTTTATATGGTTTATCACTTGTAATTCCCATATCATACATAGAATAAATAATACGTCTATGTACAGGTTTTAATCCATCTCTTACATCAGGTAATGCACGAGATACAATAACACTCATTGCATAATCCAGAAAAGATTCTTTGATTTCTTTTTCAAAATGTAAATCTTTTATTATTTCTGCCATGACTTCCTCCTATATATCTAAATTTTGAACATCTTTTGCGTTTTGTTCAATAAATTGTCTACGAGGTTCTACCTCTTCACCCATCAATTCTGATAATACTTGATCTGCTTGTACAGCATCATCAATTGTAATTTTCTTTAATGTTCTATTTTCAGGATTCATTGTTGTTTCCCATAATTGTTCTGGATTCATTTCACCTAAACCTTTGTATCTCTGAATTGTTGGTTTAACATTTCCTGGAATTGTTTCCATATATTCATCTTTTTCTTCGTCACTATATACGTATTTTACGTTGTTAGAGTACTTAATTTGATACAAAGGAGGTTGGGCAGCATAAATATATCCTTGCTCTACTAAAGGCTTAAAATAGCGGTAAAAAAACGTTAATAACAGAATTCTAATATGAGCTCCATCAACGTCGGCATCAGTCATGATAACAATTTTATGATATCTTAATTTAGATATATCAAATTCTTCACCAATTCCGGTACCAAAAGCAGTAATCATAGAACGAATTTCTGCATTACCAAAAATACGATCTAATCTTGCTTTCTCTACGTTTAAAATTTTTCCTCTTAGTGGTAAAATCGCTTGTGTTTTACTATCTCTTCCTTGTTTTGCACTACCTCCTGCTGAATCCCCTTCGACAATATAAATTTCTGAAATACTAGCATCTTTACTAGAACAATCAGCTAATTTACCTGGTAGACTAGATACTTCTAATGCACCTTTACGTCTAGTTAATTCACGTGCTTTTTTTGCCGCAACGCGTGCTTTTGCAGCAGTCATTGCTTTTTCCACAATTGCTTTAGCTGAATCAGGATTTTCCATTAAAAATCTTTCAAATCCTTCACCAAAGATGTTAGAAGCAACCTTTCTTACCTCAGCATTTCCCAACTTTGTTTTAGTTTGACCTTCAAATTGTGGATTAGGATGCTTACAAGAAACAATTAAAGTAATTCCTTCTTGAACATCGTCTCCACTTAAATTGTCATCTTTTTCCTTTAAAATATTAGCATTTCTAGCATAATTATTAATAATATTTGTTAATGCTCTTTTAACACCATCTACATGTGTTCCACCTTCAGGAGTATTAATATTATTAACAAATGAATATACTCTTGCACTATAGTCAGTATTATATTGTAATGCTACCTCAATCGTAATATCATTTTCAATTCCTTCTAAATGAATAATTTGATCATGAATTGGATCTTTTTTTGCATTTAACCATTGAACATATTCACTAAGTCCACCTTCATAAACAAATTCATCTCTTTTTTTCTCGACTTCATCACGATCGTCACACAAAATAATACGTAGTCCTTTATTCAAAAAAGCTAATTCTCGAACCCTATTTTTCAAAACTTCATAATCATATTCAGTTGTTTCTGTAAAAATTTCCGGATCAGCTTTAAAAGTAACAGTAGTACCGGTACGATCTAATGAGCATTCTCCTATAACTTCTAATTTTCCTACAGGGTGTCCACCATTTTCAAAACGAATAAAATGAATTTTCCCATTTTGATAAACTTTTACTTCTACCCATGAACTAAGAGCGTTTACAACACTTGCCCCTACTCCGTGAAGACCACCTGATACTTTGTATCCACCTCCACCAAATTTTCCACCAGCATGAAGAACCGTATAAACAGTTTCTACTGTAGATAAACCTGTTTTCGCGTGAATTCCAGTTGGAATTCCTCTTCCATCATCTTTTACAGTAATAGAATTATCTTTATTAATAATGATTTCAATATCATCACAATATCCAGCTAAAGCCTCATCAATCGCATTATCTACAATTTCCCATACTAAATGATGTAATCCTCTACTACTTGTAGTCCCAATATACATTCCTGGACGTTTTCTTACAGCTTCTAGTCCTTCCAAAACTTGTATATCAGAAGCATCATAATGTTGCTTATTTTCTTCCATTTTACTCCTCCTCCTTGATATCAATAACTTGGCCATTTTGAATTTGAATTAATTTTGCATGTTTTAAAATTGTTTCATCGATATTTTTTAGATCAGTAGTTGTAATAATTGTTTGAATATCTTGCTTGATATAACCCAATAAATTATTTTTTTTCGTATCATCTAATTCACTAAAAACATCATCTAACAATAATATAGGAGATTTTTTTGTTTCTTCTTTAAATATATCTATTTCTGATAATTTTAAAGCTAAAATAGCCATTCTTTGTTGTCCTTGCGAACCAAAAAATTTAATATTTTGACTATCAATATAAAATTCAAAATCATCTCGATGAGGTCCACAAAATGTGACACCTAATCTTATTTCAGCCTCTTTCATTTTATTTAATTTTTCACGTAGTTGTTCTTGCAAGAATAATGATGATTGATTTTCTATAGGAATTGTTGTTTTATATTGAAGATGTAATCCACTTAAACCTGATAATTCAGAAAAAATTTTTCCACATCTTTCATTTATTAAATTTATATAATGTGCACGTCGTTGATAAATTTCAACCGCTTTTTCTATAAAATAATCATTTAATATTTCAAAATATCCCATATCAATCGGTAATCCTTTATTTATTTTCTTTAAATAATCGTTTCGCATCTTTAAAATTTTTGAAAATTCTCCATATAAATTAAGATATTGTCCATCGATTTGACTTAATTCTAAGTTTAAAAAACGTCTTCTAATTCCAGGAGAACTTTTAATTAATTCTAAATCTTCTGGATAAAAAATAATAATATTCATTTTATTAATATAATCACTTACTCGTTTTATTTCATTTTGATCTATTTTTATTTTTTTATTTTTAGAATTAATTACAATTTCCAATTGAAATGGAACATTGTTTTCTATAACAGTTCCTTTAATTTTCGCACTTTTTTCCCCTGCTTTTATTAAACTATTATCAATAAAAGAACGATGGGATTTAGTTAATGCTAAAACATATATACTCTCCAATAAATTGGTTTTTCCTTGTGCATTATCACCATATATAATGTTAATACCATTTTTTAATGTTAAATCTAAGTTGCTATAATTTCTAAATTGGCTAACATTTATATTTTTTAATACCATATCCGCATCCTTTCTTTTTTTATAGGCTATCATTTTATTTCTCACAATAATTAGTACTCCTATACGCACTTACTATTATATCACAAAATAAGGCCTAAAAACTAAAAAAACAAGCAATTACGCTTATTTTTTTATTAAATTTTAAATCATTTTTCTACGTTTTAAAATTTTAGCTAATCTAAGTGATCGAATCATTTGATTTTCAAAAGATGAATGGGAAATATTTAAATTGATTGTTTGTCCATTTATAAAATAAACACTCGTTCCTTTTTCAGATTTTTGATAGTCCTCAATATTATTTAGACAAACCCAAGAACAATTAGGAAATCTTGGTGAAGAAGTTGGGAAAAAGATAATTCCCCTACTTTCTTCTATAATAATTGGTGATTTATAATTAACACCTAATATTTTTTTAGTTCCCTCAAATCTTCCAGTATAAGAACTTCCAAAATATCTACAACTATCATCAATAATATCCATTGCCTTTCTCTCCACAATAATTTCCTGACCTTTCTCGATCACTTTTGACGTTTTTTCATCAATAGGAATAATAGCTAATGTATCCCTATTAATTTCATAAGTAGTATACATATTTCTTCCTCCTTCTACTTATATTATTCGACATAAATATCGAATTTCCTTTCTTATACTCCTTTCTTTTGTCAAAAAATGCCGAAAACTGTCGATTTTCTTGGGAAATATTCGGGAAATATAAAAAAATAGCTATTTCGCTATTTTTAATAAGTTCGAATTGGTAAAATCAATTGAATTAGATCATCTGAAGAAGAACTTTTTAATATAATTGGTTTAATCTCCCCGTTAAATAATAAATCCACATCTGTACTTCCAAATGATTTTAATGCATCCATCATATATTTAGAACTAAATGCTATTTTAATATCTTGATTATTCTTATTTTCTACCATAATTTTTTCCACAACATTTCCAATTTCAGGAATATTTGAGGAAATTGTTATATCATTACCATGACTTTCTAACTTAATTGTATTTTTATCAGCTTCATTTGTTAATAAAGAAGCTCTATCAATTGCATCATAAAAATCAGATAAATTTACTTGTAAATCAATTTCAAATGTTTCTGGAATTAATTTAGATGTATCAGGATAAGTTCCGTTAATTAAACGTGACATCATAATAATATCATTAAATTTAAAAATCACTTTATTACTAAAAATATGAATTTCAATTGAATCATCATCATCATTAAATAATTTAATTAATTCACTGATATTTTTAGTTGGAATTACGATATCAATAATATCTGTCATAGGATTATGAATTTTAATTGTCTTTTTTGCTAAACGATAAGAATCTGTTGCAATACATTGTAGATAATCACCTTCTATGTGGAAATTGATTCCTGTTAATATTGGTCTAGATTCTTGATTAGAAGTTGCAAATATAGTTTGATTAATAATAGTTTTAAATAATTTCTTTTGAATAATAATCGGTGTTTTATTATCTTCTAACTCTAAACTAGGAAATTCACTAGCATCATTACAATTTAATTGAAATGATGAATTTGTAGTAGTAATTGATAATTTAGAATCTACTACTTCTTCTATATTAATTGCTTCATTTGGTAATTTTTTAATAATTTCATAAATATATCTACCAGAAACAACAATTGTTCCACAAATATCAATATTTTCAATATCTTTTTTGTCAATAAATGTTTTAATTGATATTTCATTATCTGTACTCATTAAATATAAACCATCATTTGTAAGTTCAAATTTTATACAGTTTAAAATAGGAATAAGATTTTTATTAGAGATTCCTCTAATTACATAATTTAAATGTTCCATCAATATAGGTTGTTTAATTGTTAATTTCATTTCATGTCTCCTCTTTTCTTTTTATATATTAAATATTATTAATATTATAGAAGTGGAAAGTGTGGAAAATAGAAAAATTTATTGAAATATAAGCAAATATTTAATTTTTATCTTGTGGAAAATATCTGCAAAAATATTTTTTTTCCACTTTCATTTTATCTGACTAATTATTTTTTGAATTTCCATTTCCAAAATACTATTATTTAATAATTCTTTTTTTATTTTATCCACAGAATGCATTACTGTAGTATGATCTTTTCCACCAAATTCTATTCCAATCTTTGGTAATGATTCTTCTAAGACCGTTCTACAAATATACATTGCAATTTGCCGTGGAACGGAAATTGATGCAACCCTTTTTTTACTCTTTAAGTCCTCTACTGTTATATTATAATGATTTGCTACTAATTGTTGTACTTGATCAATTTTATTTTTTGAAACAATTGATTTTACAAAATAGTCCTTTAATGCTTCTACTGCTAAATCAAGCGTTATTTCAGAACCACTCATTATCGTTGCATATGCGAAAATACGGGTAATTGCTCCTTCTAATTTTCTAATATCACTGGTACAATTACTGGCAATATACTCTTTTACATCTTGTGGAAAGTTTTTTGCCATTGCTTGCCCTTCTATTTTTTTATCAATAATATCCATTCTTAGTTGGAAATCTGGTGGTAATATATCGATAATCAATCCCCAGTTAAATCTAGTTCGAAGTCTATTCTCTAATAATTTTAAATCATCTGGTGATCGATCTGATGAAATAATAATTTGTTTATTATTTCCATGTAAATCATTAAAAGTGTTGAAAAATTCTTGTTGAGTTTGATTTGCATTTCCGAGATATTGTATATCATCAATCATTAATACATCTATATCACGATACTTCTTTTTAAATATATCAACACTATCAAAATTATTTCCGTCTTTATTCTTTTTATTGATTCCTATAAAATCAGATACAAATTTTTCACTCGTTACGTATAAAACTCTTTTATTACTATGCTTTACAATATAATTTCCAATTGCATGCATTAAATGTGTTTTTCCAAGTCCACTGTTTCCATAAATAAAAAGTGGATTATACATAAAGCCAGGTTTTTCAGCAACAGCTAAAGCAGTAGCTTTTGCGAATTTATTACTTTCCCCTACTATAAAGTTTTCAAAGGTATATTGACTATTTAAATTAGTTTCCATTTGCGGAGTATTTTCCACAACAGGACTGACAGAAGTCGAAATCATTTCATCTAATTCTTCCTTTGTATAATATTCAAAAGTAAAATTACTACCAGTGACTTCTGTAAAGATTTCTTCAATTAAATCATTATAATTGTTTTTAAGATGATTTTTGTGAATATGCATAGGAACTTCTACTTTTGCAACTCCATTTTCTAAAGAAACTAATTTTGTATCCATAAACCAAGTTTCATAGGACATTGGAGACAGATTATCACTAATCTTAGTTAAAAAATTATTCCATAACTGAGTTAAATTCACTCTATCACCCCACTTCGCCCAATAACACCCTTATTTTACAATACTTTGTGGAAAAATGCTAGTGAAATATCAAAAAAAACTGTGGAAAAAGAAATTCAACAATCTTTTCCACAATAAAAATCATTATAAACGTTAGAAAAATTCTAATTTTCAACAATTATGTGGAAAAGTGTTGGGATTATTTTTCACATTGTGACTTATTTTTCCACATACCAGTGGAAAAATAAGATGTTATTATATAATACAATAAAAAAAGTTGTGGAAAACAAAGTGATTTAAAATAATCCACAGATTAAAATAAAATATGAAATGTGGAATAATATTATCGTTATAAAAAATTACTTTTTATCAAGAAAAAAATAAAATATGTCGAATCATGAAGTTCTTTATTTAATACAGAAAAAATTTAATTAGATAATTTGTATAATATAACATATAAATATGGAATAACATTATTTCTAATTTTATTTTCTTTTTAAAATAGTATTTAAAATAGTATTTGACAAACCCTTATTTTATCTATATAATGTATAAAGCAATGCGAAAATTTAGATAAGTGGAGGTGTAGAATGAAAAGAACTTTTCAACCAAACAATAGAAAAAGAAGTAAAAAACAAGGTTTTTTTGCACGTATGAAAACGAATGTAATTAGAAATAGAAGAAGAAAAGGGCGTAAAGTATTATCTCATTAATAGGACACCACTGGGTATAGTGGTGTTTTTACTATTACGATAGATATGAAAGAAGAAAGGAAAACAAAATGAAAAAAATCAATATATTAAAAGAAAATCGTGAATATAATCGAATTATACAAGAAAAAAAGCCATTTCATTATAAAGATTATATTTTCTACATAGAAAAAGATACAAAAGATGTTTATCATTTTGGTTTTTCCGTTGGAAAAAAAATAGGGAATGCTGTAACAAGAAATAAAATTAAAAGACAAATAAAGAATATTCTTGATCAAAAGAGCTATCAAAATAATTTTAATTGTATTATAATAGTAAAGAAAGGCATTCTCAATAAAAAATTTCATGAAATGGAAAAAGATTTATTAGAAGCTATCGACAAACTAAATATAGTAAAAGGAGCTAAAAAATGAAGAAAAAAACAACAAAGCTATTAATTTTATTTTTGGTTACGTTAAGTTTAACGGGTTGTACGACGTTATTAAAAGATAAAAATAATCAACCAGTAAAAAATCCTGAAACAGGACAAACATTAACCAAAAATATTTTATGTCAGCCGACAGCTAAAAAAACGATAGAACAATACGAGAAGAATAAAGTAGATATTAAAGAATTACCAAAGTGTAGTGAATTTAGTATTGTTTCAGGTGGATATGAGGGTATATGGGCAACTGTGTTTGTTAAGCCGTTAGCATTTATCATAATTAAACTTGGTGAATTATTAAAAAATTATGGGTTAGCAATCATGGTAACAACTATTTTGATTCGTTTGGTAACATTAAAATTAACAAAGAAGACAGCAATGCAATCAGAAAATATGAAGTTGGCTCAACCAGAATTATCTAAATTAGAAAAGAAATATAAAAATCGAACTGATCAAGAAAGCCTAATGATGAAAAATCAAGAAATGTTAGGAATCTATAAAAAATATAATATTAATCCAATGTCAGGATGTTTATTTTCATTAATTCAAATTCCATTATTCTTTGCTTTCTATGAAGCATTAAATAGATTACCTGTTATCTTCGAAGAAACTTTCTTAGGATTCCAGATGGGAACGAATCCATTAACAGCAATTGCTGCAGGTCAATTTCAATATATTATTTTTATCGTTTTAGTAATAGGAGCAAGTTACTTGTCATTTAAATTAAATGCTAGTGCTTCTATGAGTAGCGAACAAGCAGCACAAATGAAGATGGTTAATAATATGATGATTATATTTATTGGTATTGCATCTTTATCACTTTCAACAGGAATTGCCGTTTATTGGATTACAAATAACGCCTTTACTATTATTCAAAATTTAGTAGTAAAAAGGAGGAAAGAAAATGTTAAACACGCATAATTATGAAGATAAAATTTATGAAAATGCATTAAAAAAATGCTTATCTGAATTAAATGTAACAGAAAATGATCTTTTTATAAAAAAGACAGAAAAAGAAGGAAAATTATTTCAATCTAAAAAAGTGGTTCTAACAGTATTAACGAAAGAAGAAGTAAAAAACTATATTAAAGAATTTATTAAAACAATTACAACTAATATGAATATTAATGTAGAATTAGAAATTAAAGAAGAAGATGGAATTTTTAATGTAGCTATGATGAGTGATAGTAATGCAATTTTAATCGGAAAAGAAGGAAGAACGTTAAATGCATTACAAGTATTATTAAGACAGTCATTACAAATAAATTCAGATTTTGTAATTAAAGTTAATTTGGATGCAGGAAATTATAAAGCTAAAAAGATAAGAAATTTTGAATATGAAATGAAAAAAATCATAAAAGAAGTAGAAAGTTCTAAAGTAGATGCAAGCTTAGATCCAATGAATTCTTATCAAAGAAGAATTGTTCACAATTTAGCAAATGAATTTTCTCATATTACAACAAAAAGTGATGGAGAAGGAAAAGAACGTCACGTTGTAATTAAGTATAAAGAAGATGAATAAGAAGATGTTATCTTCTTTTTATTTTCTTGACTGTTCTTTTGAAATAAGATAAAATCACAATGAAAGGAAATCAATATGCAAGAAAGAGAATATACAGAAATTGTTGCAGTTATTTTAGAACATCCAGAATTTATTAAAAGAAAAGATTATAAGCATCATGAAGAAGAAAGTGTGTATGATCATTGTTTGAAAGTATCAAAATTGGCATATCGTATTGCAAAAAAATTACATTTGAAGAATCCTGAAGAAATTGCCATAGGAGCTTTATTGCATGATTTTTACGATAAACCATGGCAGGATAATACAGAAAAAGTACCTTTTTTTGAACAACATGGATTTGTTCATGCTAATCAAGCAGCAGAAAATGCAAAAAAATATTTCCCACAATTAATGAATGAGAGAATAGAGGATATGATACGAAAGCATATGTTTCCACTAAATATAAAACCACCTAGATATATTGGAAGTTGGATTGTAAATATTAGTGATGACATCATTTCACTCAATATATTTATGCATCCTACCAAATTACCAAAGTATGTAGGAATTAAAAAGAAGAAAAGAAAGAAGTGATAAGATGGAAGATACAATCGCAGCGATTTCATCTGCTGTAGGTGTAGGAGCAATTTCAATTGTAAGAACAACTGGTCCTAAGGCAATTGAAATTGTAAATAAATTATTTAGAGGAGCCAATTTGGAACAAGCGCCTACACATACGATTCATTATGGGCATATAGTAGATAATGACTTAATAGTTGATGAGGTACTTGTCATGTTGATGAAAAGTCCAAAAACTTATACAACAGAAGATACAGTAGAAATAAATTGTCACGGTGGTATTTCAACAACCAATAAAGTATTAGAACTACTATTATCAAATGGTTGTAGATTAGCAGAACCGGGAGAATTTACAAAGAGAGCTTTTTTAAATGGTCGAATTGATTTAAACCAAGCAGAAGGAGTCATGGATCTAATTAATGCAAAAACAGATCAAGCACGTATGATGGCAATGAATACCGTAAATGGAAAAGTCTCATCTTTAATAAAAAACTTACGAAATGAGATTATTCAAGTACTTGCTAATATAGAAGTTAATATCGATTATCCTGAATATGAAGATATAGAAGAATTAACAGTTGAACAAATTATTCCTTTAATGAAACATATTGAAAAAGATATGGACCATATTTTAAAAGAAAGTAAAAATGGAAAATTACTAAAAGAGGGAATTAGAACATCTATTATTGGAAGGCCAAATGTTGGAAAGAGTAGCTTATTAAATACGTTATTAGAAGAAGAAAAAGCAATTGTAACATCTATTGCTGGTACTACTCGTGATACTGTAGAAGGAAAAATTAATTTAGATGGTATTATTTTAAATATCATCGATACTGCAGGTATAAGACAAACTGACGACATTGTAGAAAAAATAGGAGTAGAAAAAAGTATTCAATTAATAGATGATTCAGAATTAGTATTGTTCGTTTTAAATAATAATGAAAAATTAACAGAAGAAGATAGAAGTATATTAAAAAAATTACAAGGCAAAAATCATATTATTTTAGTAAATAAAACCGATTTAGACAAAAAATTAGAATTAGATGAATTAAAAGATGAAAAAATAATTTTTATGAGTATGGTAACTCATACTGGTATAGAAGAGTTAAAAGATGCAATTAGAAAAATGTTTCAATTAGAAAAAATTACGACAGGAGATCTTACATATTTAACAAATGCGCGAGGAATTGCTTTATTAAATCAAGCGAAAGAATCTTTACATGATGTTATGGTTGGAATTGAGAATCATATGCCAATTGATATGATTGAAATAGATATAAAAAATATATGGAATCTTTTAGGAGAAATGATAGGGGAGTCATACGAGGAAGAATTAATTGACCAACTATTCAGTCAATTTTGTTTAGGAAAATAAACATATAAAAGGGGGAAAAGAATGATTGAATGGTTTAGCAGTATACCACATGTATGGCAAGCTTTTATTGCTACCTTATTTACATGGAGTATTACTGCACTTGGTGCTAGCTTAGTATTTTTATTAAAAAAAGTAAATAAAACTTTTATGGATGGTATGTTAGGATTTGCTGCTGGAGTTATGATTGCTGCATCATTTTGGTCGTTAATTATACCAGGAATTGATTTAGCCAATAATTTAGGCATTAATTCTTTATCAATTGCAACTTTAGGATTTTTGTCTGGTGGATTATTTTTATTCATCGGGGATAATATTTATAAAGTATATACGAAGAGACATCCTAAAAAAAAGAAAGAGAGTCAAAATGAAAAATTAAAAAGATCTTTAATGCTAATTCTTTCTATTACACTACATAATATACCAGAAGGATTAGCAATTGGGGTTGCGTTTGGATCACTACAGTATGGACTAGAAGGCTCTACGTTAGCAGGAGCCATTGCATTAGCACTAGGAATTGGACTACAAAATTTTCCAGAGGGTAGTGCAGTTAGTTTTCCTTTACGAAGAGAAGGATATTCTAGAAAAAAAGCTTTTTTATTAGGTCAAGCAAGTGGAATTGTGGAACCTATTGCAGGAGTATTAGGGGCTCTTTTAGTAATAAAAATTCGTTTTATTTTACCGTTTTTCTTATGTTTAGCTGCTGGATGTATGATTTATGTAGTGATTGCTGAATTAGTTCCTGAAAGTCAGACAAATAAACAAAAAGATCTGATGGCATTATTTACTTTGATTGGATTTGTCGTTATGATGATATTAGATATCGCATTGGGATAAGAAATTATCTCTTTTTATTTGTAGAAATTTAGATTTATTAAAAAAATAATACTAGAATTGTTGAAAAGAAAAACATAAAAATCAGTTATCTAGTTATCTAATATATTTTTTTCATGAATAATTGTTTTATTTTTAATTTGATAGTATAATATGAAAAGCAAAAAGGAAGTGATTATATGCATTATGAGATAATTGTAGTTGGTGGAGGACATGCTGGTTGTGAAGCATCTTTAGCTACATCTAGAATGGGACACAAAACATTATTAATTACAGCAAATATTAAAAATATTGCTGATATGCCTTGTAATCCAAGTATTGGTGGAAGTGCAAAAGGAATTGTCGTTCGTGAAATTGATGCATTAGGTGGAGAAATGGGTCGTAATGCTGATAAGTCACAAATTCAAATTAAGATGTTAAATAGTAAAAAGGGTCCTGCGGTACAAGCTTTAAGAGCACAAGCAGATAAATTAGTATATCCAAAAGAAATGTTAAAAACATTACAAAATCAAGAAAATTTAGAAATCAAAGAAGCAATGGTTGAAGATTTAATCGTTGAAAATAATAAAGTGAATGGAATTATAACATCAGATGGAGAAAAAATTTATGCGAAATCAGTAATTTTAACGACTGGTACTTATTTAAAAGCAGATATATTAGTGGGAGATACAAGACGTAGAGAAGGACCACATGGTGAAAAACCAAGTAATCATTTAAGTGATAAATTAAAAGAATATGGTTTTAAAATATTAAGATTAAAGACAGGAACTCCACAACGAATAGACAAAAATACAATTGATTTTAGTAAAGCAAAAATTGAAACAGGAGATAATGTTTATAGAACATTTAGTTTTGATACAGTTCCTTCTTATAAAATTGAAGAACAAGTTCCATGTCACTTGATATATACAACGAAAGAAACACACGATATTATTAAAAATAATTTAGAAAAATCAAGTATGTATGGAGGATTAGAAGATATTATGGGGATTGGCCCAAGATACTGTCCATCCATTGAAGATAAAATTGTCCGTTTTGCCGATAAAGAAAAACATCAATTATTTTTAGAACCAGAAAGTATATATTTAGATGATATCTATATTCAAGGTTTTTCTACAAGTATGCCATATGATATTCAAGAAAAGATGGTTCATAGTTTACCAGGATTGGAACATGCTAAAATTAATAAATATGCTTATGCAATAGAATATGATGCTATTTATCCTACTCAATTAAAACAGACGTTAGAAATTAAAATAATTGAAAATTTATATACTGCTGGACAAATTAATGGAACAAGTGGTTATGAAGAAGCTGCATGTCAAGGATTGATGGCTGGAATTAATGCTTCTTTAAAAATCCAAGGAAAAGAACCACTTATTTTAAAAAGAAATGAAGCATATATTGGTGTCTTAATTGATGATTTAGTAACAAAAGGTGTAAGAGATCCATATCGATTACTTACTTCTCGTGCTGAATATCGCTTATTATTACGTCATGATAATGCTGATATTCGATTAAGAAAATATGGTTATGAAGTAGGGTTAATCGATGAAGAAAGATGGCAAAAGTTTAAAAATAAATTACATCAAATCGAACAATTAGAAGAAGAAGCAAAAGAAATTAGAATTACACCTACAAAGGAAACAAATGCTTATCTAGAAACAATCGGAAGTAATCCAATAAAAGATGGAATGTCATTATATGATTTATTAAAACGACCAGAAATTAATTTTGAAAATATTACTCATTTTCATCAATTTGATTATAATCAAGAAATTAAGGATCAAGTAGAAATTCATATTAAATATGATGGATATATCAAAAAAGCAATTCGTGAAGCCGAAAAAATGTTAAAATTGGAAAATAAAAAAATTCCAGTTGATATCGATTATAATAAAATTAAAAATTTAGCAAGTGAAGCAAGACAGAAATTAAATGAAGTACGACCTACTACTTTAGCTCAAGCTATTCGAATTAGTGGAGTAAACCCAGCAGATATTTCTATCTTAACTGTATATTTAAAAAAGGAGTATGCGAATGAATCTAACTAATTTTATAGAAGAGTTAAAAAAAATAAATATAACATTAACAGAAAAACAATTAAATCAATTAGAACAATATTATGAATTATTAGTGGAATATAATAAAGTAATGAATTTAACAGGTATTACAGAAAAAGAAGAAGTGTACTTAAAGCATTTTTATGATAGTGCAACATTAAACAAAATCATTGATTTATCAAAAGAAGATTCTTTGTGTGATATTGGAACAGGTGCTGGATTTCCTGGATTAGTATTAAAAATTATATTTCCCAACTTACATGTAACGTTAGTTGATTCATTAAATAAACGAATTAAATTCTTAGACATTGTTATCGAAAAACTAGAATTAGAAAATATTACAACAGTACATGCTAGAGCAGAAGAATTTGCAAAAGAACACCGAGAAGAATTTGATATTGTAACAGCTAGAGCAGTTGCATTTCTTCCAACTTTAATGGAATATTGTGTACCTCTTGTAAAAGTTGGGAAATATTTCATTCCAATGAAAGCTAATTTGAAAGACGAATTAGAGGCATCAAATAATGCAATGAAATTATTAAATTTAGAAATTATGGAAGAAGTTGAGTTTTTGCTTCCAATTGAAAAAAGTAAGCGTACTTTAGTAAAATTTCATAAGAAACAAAAGACAAATAAACATTTCCCAAGAAAATTTAGTGAAATTAAGAAAAAATCCCTGTAACTTTCTAGAATTAGAAGGTTACTTTTTTATAAAAAAGTAAAAAAATATTTCCCAAAATATATTGTAATATTTCCCAAAATATAGTATGATAGGTTCAGTAAGAATAAAAGTAGGAAGGAGTTATATATGAAGTTAGATGATAGAAAAGTTGTGGAACTACCATTAGATGATATTTTACCAAACCGCTTTCAACCACGAATCACATTTAATGAAGATGCAATTAATGAACTTGCAGAATCAATTAAAGAACATGGGGTAATTCAACCAATTGTCGTTAGAAAAATTAATGATAAATATGAAATAATTGCCGGAGAAAGAAGATATAAAGCAAGCACAATGGCTGGTAAAAGTACAATTCCTGCAATCGTAACGGATTTAAATGATAAAGAAAGTGCCGAAATAGCATTAATTGAAAATGTCCAAAGAGAAGATTTAACTGCAATCGAAGAAGCTGTATCTTATAAAAAGATTTTAGACATGGGATATTTAACCCAAGAAGAATTATCTGGAAAACTAGGAAAAAAACAATCAACAATTTCTAACAAATTAAGACTATTAAATTTGGATGAGGAAGTACAAGAAGCTTTATTAGAAAAAAAGATTTCAGAAAGACATGCCCGCTCTTTACTAAAACTTAATAGTAAAGATCAAAGAAAAATGTTAAATCGTATTATTACTGAACGATTAACAGTAAGAAAAACAGATACTGAAATTGAAAAAATATTACATCCAGAAATAAAAGAAGAAACAGCGAAAGCTACAGAACAAATAACAAATAATGTTAAAGTTGATAAAGCTGTAGAAGCTGACAAAGTAGAACCATTAGAAGTATTAGATTTAGATGATGATACGGACGAGGGAGGAAAAAATAAAATGAATAATGAATTTAATAATAATTTTAATATACCTACACAACCGATTATGAATGATAATCCACAAAATAATACAATGGGACCTGTAGAAGAAGTAGTACCACAAAATAATAATATGAATATTCCAGTTTCACCAATTATTGAAGATGTAAAACCAGTGGAACCAACATTTAATAATCCTGGATTTATGGATGTTAATAAAATTGAGGAAACAGCAACTGATATTAATGTAGAAAAACCGGTTGCTAATATGCAAGATTTATTACAACCAACACCAAAACCAACAGAGGCACCAATTCCAAATGTTGATGCATCTATTTTCAGTTTTGATCCACAAGCAACATCTAATAGTGTAGAAAAACCAACATCACAAACACCAGAACAAGATGAAGCAAACTTGCTTAAACCTGGAAAATTCTTCAATCTTAATAGTGATGGAGAAATTGCTGAACCAGCGGCACCTTCTCAAGCAGCAGAAACAACACCTGAAAGTATTTCAGCAATGTTAAATAGTGCAGCTGTAAAAGAAGAACCAGTGGTAGAAGCACCAAAACCAGTAGAAGAAGTAAAACCAAATACAAGTAGTATGTTTGGAATTAATTTAGAACCAAAAAATCCTGATTATGTTAAAAATGTAGAAGAAAAAGAAGCAAATGTTGATTTTGGTATTCCTACACCAACAATTGATAATAATACATTAAATTTTGATAGCTTTTTCCAAGATAGTACTGCTTCAAGTCAACCTGCAAGCGTAACAGGGCAACCAAATGTTGCAGAACCAGCACCAGCTGTTAATACAAATGTTAATACTAACGTTACTCCAGTAGAACCAAATTTTGTGGCAAATCAACCACAACCAACACCAAGTGTTAGTGTACAACCTGAAGTAACAATTGTACCAGATCCAGTAGTGCCAACGACTCCAGCTACACCTTCTGTACAACCGGCTGCACAAACACCAAATTATAGTGTTCCATCAACAGAAGAATTAGATGCATTTTTAAATAACTTAGATTCTAGCACACCACTTTCACAAACGATGCCAGAATCATCAATGCAACAACCAAGTGTGACAGTACCAAATAATAATACAATTGTTGATGTACAAGGAAAAATGGAACAAGTAAAAGCAATTATGGCAGAAGCAAAACAGAAAGTAGAAGCATTAGGAATCAAAATTGAATTAGATGAATTTGATTTTGAAGATATGTATCAAGCAATTTTTAAAATTGATAAATAAAAATTGGTAAATAATAAAAAAAGATTATATAAATTTGTATAATCTTTTTATTTGTGATAAATTTTAACAAAATTTTTATCTTGACCTTCTATACGATATAACTGATTGTTTTTCCATTCAAAAATTTGGTGACAAGAATAATTGTTTAAGTAAGCAGAGTATTGAGAATTTAAATCATTATTTTTTATTTCCATAATATCAAAGATAGGAATATTATTTTTTGAAAGAAATATTAATTTTTCTTGTGATGTATTAGAAAATAATTGAGTTAATGGTATCAAAATAACAATTCTAATTTGGTATAGATGTAATAAGTTTTTTATGGTAGAAATACTATCATGATTGATTTCATTTATATGAATAAACAAAAAATTGCTGTTTTGATCATGCCATTGAATATAATCAAGAATGTCTTGATATTGAGGAAAATCATTTTGATAAAAAGATTGATTTTCACGATATCGAGAAAGGTATGGATTAAAATTTTGATTGATATAATATTCGTTAAAAAATTCTTTTACAGTTTGTTTTAGGGCATAAAGACTATTTTTATAATATTTTTTATTAGGAAAATACGTATATTTTGTTAAAATGTCATCTAAATCAATGATTTTAACTTGTAGTTCTTTTCCTACTATCATGATATTATTTAATTTATAATCTTGTGGATATATTTTATAATTGGTTAATTCCTTTGCATTTCTTATTAGTTCCAAAAGAATTTTCTTTTTTTGATAAAATGATATCGTTTCTTTTTTTTCAAACATTGTCTTTCCATCATAGTAGGGATAACAGACACCGGCAAATCGATTTTCAATTGAAAAAGTATCGATAATTAAGTCAGAATATCGTAATTGTTCATTTCTATGTTTCATCAACTGAAATTTATATTTTGATCTTTTTAAGCATGGATTATTAACTAATGTATGATAATTTGTTTTGACAAAATCATGGTATTGCTTAAATAAAATGTTATGTAATCGATAAGTCTTACCAAAACATCCAAATGATATATAATTTAATTGATTAAATTCTTCTTTTGTTAAATTAATCATCACTAACACCTCTTTTAGAGATTATCATATCAGAGTATGAGGAATATGACAATGATTAAGTATTATTCTTACATACAAAATAATCATTTACTATAATAGAAGGGATTATTGTTTTATGATAAAATAAATGTTAGAATAAAGTATCAGTAATAACTTAATCAATATAAAAGGAAAGGAGAAGATAATAATGTTTGAATTAGTATCAAAATATAGCCCAAGTGGTGATCAACCTCAAGCAATTCAAAAATTAGTAAATGGAATAAAAAATAATAAAAAATATCAGGTTTTATTAGGAGCAACCGGAACAGGGAAAACATTTACCATTGCTAATGTGATTAAAGAAGTTAATAAACCGACTCTTGTTTTAGCACATAATAAAACTTTAGCAGGACAACTTTATTCAGAATTAAAAGAATTATTTCCTAATAATCATGTATCTTATTTTGTCAGTTACTATGATTATTATCAACCGGAAGCCTATGTTGCGAAAACAGATACATATATTGAAAAAGATGCTTCTATTAACGATGAAATCGATGAATTACGTCATGAGGCAACTTCTAATTTATTAAAATATCGAGATGTAATTGTAGTAGCAAGTGTATCTTGTATCTATGGAATTGGAGAAGTCGAAGAATATAAGCGTAAAATGCTAACATTATCAATTGGTGATACAATAGACCGCGATGAAGTCATTTTAAAATTAATTGATATGCTTTATGAACGAAATAATATGGATTTAAAACGTGGTACATTTCGTGCACGAGGAGATGTATTAGAAATTATTCCCATTAGCCAGCATGGAAAAGGAATTCGCATTGAATTTTTCGGTGATGAGATTGATCGAATTGTTGAATTTGATACTTTAACTGGCGTAATCACTTTAGAAAAAAAATCAGTTAGTATTTTTCCAGCGAGTCACTTTGTAACGAGCGAAGATAAATTAAAACTAGCTGTTAAAAATATTAAACAAGAATTAGAAGAACAATTAGAAAAATTCAAAAAAGAAAATAAGTTATTAGAATATCAACGATTAATGGAGCGAACGAATTATGACATGGAAATGTTATTAGAAACAGGTTTTTGTAGAGGAGTAGAAAATTATTCAAGACATATTGCTTTGAGAGGACCAGGTGAAACTCCTACTACCTTAATTAATTTCTTTCCTGATGACTTTTTATTGGTTGTTGATGAATCTCATGTTACATTACCACAAGTAAGAGGAATGTTTAATGGAGATCAAGCTAGAAAACAAGTATTAGTAGATTATGGATTTCGCTTACCAAGTGCAATGGATAATCGCCCATTAAAATTTGATGAATTTACGAAATTAATTAATCAAGCTATCTATGTTTCTGCTACCCCAGGAGATTATGAATTAGAATTAACGAACAATGAAGTAGTAGAACAAATTATTCGACCAACAGGGTTATTAGATCCAACAATCGAAGTAAAACCGTCAAAAGGACAAATTGATGATCTAGTAAGTGAAATTAATAAACGTAGAGAAAAGAATGAACGTGTGCTAATTACTACTTTAACGATACGTATGGCAGAAGAATTAACAAAATATTTAAAGGATTTAGATATCAAAGTGGCATATCTTCATTCTGAGATTAAAACATTAGAAAGAATGAAGATTATTCGTGATTTACGACTTGGGAAATATGAAGTGGTTGTTGGAATCAATTTACTACGTGAAGGAATTGATATTCCTGAAGTTAGTCTAATTGCGATTATGGATGCTGATAAACAAGGTTTCTTACGTAGTGAAAGAAGTTTAATTCAAACAATCGGTCGTGCTGCTAGAAATGCAAGTGGTCATGTTATTATGTATGCAGATAAAATAAGTGAAGCGATGGATTACGCGATAAAAGAAACAAATAGACGTCGTGAGATTCAAATGAAATACAATGAGGAACATGGCATTGTTCCAAAAACGATTATCAAAGAAATTCATGAAATTATTAGTAATAATAAAGAATTAGAAGAAAAAGAACCAATTAAAATGAGTAAGAAAGAAAAAATGAATTTAATGATGAGTGTAGAACAAGAAATGAAAGAAGCTGCTAAGAATTTAGATTTCGAAAGAGCGATGGAATTAAGAGATATCTTATACGAATTAAAAGTAGAAAATAATGAGTAAGAAGTGGTAATATGAAAAAATTTAAGAAAATTTATATTGAAATAACGAATATATGTAATAAAAATTGTAGTTTTTGTTCCATCGATAATAGAGCAAAAGAGTTTATGTCAATAGAAAAGTTTGAACATATCTTAAAAGAGATAAAACCATATACCAATTATATTTATCTTCATGTAAAAGGTGAACCACTTCTTCACCCTAATTTTTCTTCCATTCTAGATTTATGTGATCAATATCAAATCCATGTTAATATTACAACCAATGGAACATTACTATTGAAACAAGTAGAAACCTTGACGAGTCATCCATGTGTAAGACAAATTAATATTTCTCTTCATAGTTTTGAAAATGAATCTAATCAAACATATATTGATCAAGTAATGGAAGCAACAAAAAAAATCCAAAGTGAAACCAATATCATTGTTGTATATCGTTTCTGGGCATTAAAAAATAATCAATTAACAAAAGAAAATCATGCTCTCTTAAATGAAATTATTCATTCATATCAACTAAATCAACCTGTTATTGATAAAATAATGCAGGATATGAATATTAAGATTGGAAAAGACTTATATATTAATAAAGCCCCATTATTTGAGTGGCCAAATGTAAATAATAATTTTGTAAGCGAAACAGGATTCTGTTATGGTATGAGTAGACATGTAGCTATTTTAGTAGATGGTACAGTTGTACCTTGTTGTTTAGATAGTGAAGGAATCATTAACTTAGGAAATATTTTTACTACTTCTTTTACTAGTATTATGGAAGGAGATAGAGCTCAAACTTTATTAAAAGGATTTCGCAATCATAAATTAACAGAAGAATTATGTAAGCATTGTGAGTATAGAATGCGTTTTAAAAGAAATATGATATAATAAAAATAAACGAGGTGAGTCATATGAAAGTTATGATTATAGATAAAAGTACTAATAAAGTAAGGATAAATCGTATTATTGATTGGCTTATTTATATGTTAGGTTATAGTATTGTTTTAATCTTAGTTAGTATGCTATTTAAGAAAACAATTATGATTGACCATCAACACTTTTATATATGGGTATTTATAACTTCTATTATTGTTTATATATTAAATAAAACGATAAAACCAATTTTAGTGTGGCTAACAATTCCATTAACTGGAATGACATTAGGATTATTTTATCCATTTATTAATGTTTTCATTTTGAATATTGCTGATTTTATTTTAGGCTCTCATTTTAATATTCATGGTTTATTTATGTCATTTCTTGTAGCAATCTTAATATCAATTATGAATGCCATTATGGATACTTTAATTATAGAACCAATTATTAGGAGGTATAAATCATGAATCCTATTTTTATACAGTTTGGACCAATTAGTATTTATTGGTATTCTATATTTATTTTAATTGCTTTAATTATAGGAATTTATTTAGTAATAAAAGAGGGAAAAAAACATAATTTAAAAGCAGATATGATTACTGATTTAGCCTTTTTTATGATACCGATTGCTCTTGTATGTGCTCGACTTTATTTTGTTATTTTTCATTGGGATTATTATAGTGCTAATTTAATAGAAATATTTTATGTTTGGGAAGGCGGACTTGCCATTCATGGTGGAATTATTGGTGGATTATTATATTTACTTTATTTTTCTAAAAAACATCATATAAAACCATTATTATTAACAGATATAATTGTCATTAGTTTATTTTTAGGTCAAGCAATCGGACGATGGGGAAATTTTATGAATGGAGAAGCGTTTGGTCCTGCTACTACATTAGAACATTTAGAATCACTTCATTTACCATCATTTATTATAGATGGAATGAATATTAATAATGTCTATCATATTCCAACGTTCTTTTATGAATCGATTGCTTGTTTCATTGTATTTATTGTATTAATTTTTTACCGCAAACGAAAACAATTAAAATTAGGAGAATTAACTAGCTTTTATTTGATATGGTATGGAATAATTCGTTTCTTTATTGAAGGACTTAGAACCGATAGTCTTATGCTTGGCCCTATCAAAATGGCGCAATTAGTATCTATTATTATGGTAATAGCAGGTATTATCATGTTAATTTATAGTTATAAAAAGAAAATTTTATATCATGAGGAGGAATATCATGAAGTTTGATTATGATTGCGTTGTAATTGGCGCTGGAGTAAGTGGTATGACGGCGGCTATTTACTTGAAACGAGCTGAAATAAAAGTGGCTTTACTAGAAAAAGGAGCACCTGGTGG
This sequence comes from uncultured Bacilli bacterium, assembly GCA_944358795.1. Classification (GTDB taxonomy): domain Bacteria; phylum Bacillota_I; class Bacilli_A; order RF39; family UBA660; genus MGBC107952. The sequence goes on from CALVRW010000050.1 coordinate 24,783, forward strand.
GCAAATTAATAAAACAAGTACTATTGAAAACTACCCAGGATTCACAGGAATTGGTCCGGATCTTGCTATGAAAATATTTGAGCAAGTAACCAATTTAAATATTCCATACGAATATGCTGATGTAGTAGATATTAAAAAGGTAGAAAATGGATTTGAGATTATAGGAACAAATAAAACAATTACTACACGAAAAATTATTTTAGCAACCGGAAGAGAACCAAATAAGCTACATGCTCCAAATGAAGATGAATTAACAGGAAGAGGCGTTAGCTGGTGTGCCGTTTGTGATGGACCTCTTTATAAAGATAAAGTTGTAGCCGTTGTAGGTAGTGGAAATAGTGCTTTAGAAGAAGGAATTTATTTATCAAATATATGTAAAAAAGTAATCATGTTAAACCGTAGTAAACAATTTAAAGGTTCAAAAATATTACAAAGTAAATTGTTAGAAAAAGAAAATATTGAAATTCACTATGAAACAACAGTTGAATCTTTAACGGAAAAAGATGGTATCTTAGATAAAATGATTGTAAAACATGATAATAAAGAAATAAAAATTGATGTTGATGGTTTATTTATCTATATTGGTTTTACTCCAGATACGAATTATTTAGATAATATTGGTGTAAAACGGGATAAAAATTATGTCATTGTCGATCAACAATTACGTACAAATATTCCTGGAATCTATGCTTGTGGTGATATTATCAAGAAAGATTATTACCAGATCTCGAATGCAGTAGGTGAAGGAGCAGAAGCAGCGTTAGCTGTGATTGCGGAACTAGAAAATAATTGAATAATAGGATATAAAAAAGAACTGATTAAAAAGATCAATTCTTTTTTTTCTATCATTAACAGATGCTTGCAAAAAAGAATAAATCGAATACGATATAATAGTTAGTATGGAATTAATGTTTAACAAGTGATATAATGGTTAAGAAATGGGGACGAGTAAATGAATAGAGAGAAAGTAGTGATTTTAGGTGGAGGGACAGGAATGTCTACTTTACTTCGAGGTTTAAAACAATTTCCATTAGACATTACTGCAGTAGTATCTGTTTGTGATGATGGTAAAAGTACAGGGAGATTACGTGAGGAATTTAATATGCCAGCAGTGGGGGATATTAGAAGAGTTTTAGTAGCGTTATCTGAGGTAGAACCTTTAGTGGAAAAATTAGTAAATTATCGTTTTCAAACAACAAGTGATTTAAATGGCCATACGGTAGGTAATTTATTATTAACGGCAATGACTAATATCAATGGTAATATGTCAGATGGAATTGAAGCACTTAGCAAAGTATTTAATTTAAAAGGCTCAGTATTACCATTAACAGAAGATAATGTTGTTTTAATGGGTGAAATGACAGATGGAAAAGTTATCGAAGGTGAACACAATATTACAGAATCAGAAAGTAATATTAAACGTGTTTTTTATAAAGAAGCACCAACGATTAATCCAAAAGTATTAGAAGATATAAAAAATGCTGATTTAATTATTTTTAGTATGGGAAGTTTATATACAAGTATTATTCCTAATTTGTTATCAGAACAAATGATTGAACAGTTAGATCAAACGAATGCGAAATTGATGTATGTTTCTAATATGATGACACAGCCTGGTGAAACAGACGATTATAAAGTATCAGATCATGTAAAAGCACTAAATGAATATTTAGGAAAACATAAAATTGATGTTGTAATTGCGAATAATGGAGAAATTAGTAATGAATTAATTGAAAAATATTCTGACTTAGAACAGAAAGATCCAGTAGAATTAGATTATCAAGAGTTAGAAAATATGAAAGTAGAAATTATTGAAGATAACTTTGTTATGGTAGAACCAGAATCAAATTATTTACGTCATAATGTTATTAAACTAGCATTTCATATTTTTTCATATTTATTATAAGGAGGAAGAAAGATGTCTTTTACTAGTACCGTAAAGAATGAAATTAGTACTATATTTCGAAATGAAACCAATCATATTTCTGAATTATCTGCACTAGTAAAGACGATTGGTAATTTTGAACAGGATAAAATTATATTATCAACAGAAAATGTAAGTGTTGCTAATAGAATTTTTCGATTATTTAAAAATATTTATGATATTCAAGCAAAAATTACAGTTCGTAATGGATACAATTTTAATAAAAATTATCTTTATATTTTAGAAGTTACTAATAAAGTAAGTTTTATACTGAACGATTTATCAATTTTAAAAGACAATAAAACATTAGCATATCCAGAAGAATACATATATGCAGATGATGATTTAGTGCGTGCATATTTACGAGGGGTATTTTTGGGAATTGGTAGTGTAAATGATCCAGAAAAATCTCGCTATCATCTAGAATTTCTAGTTGAAAATAAAGAATATGCTGAGTTTATTTCTAATTTATTAAATCAATATCATTTAAATAGTAAAGTATTAAAAAGAGAAAATAAATATATGATTTATATGAAAGAAGCCGAAAAGATTAGTGATTTTTTAAGATTACTTGGTGCATCTAAAGCAGTTATGTATTATGAAAATATTCGTATATACCGTGAAAATAAAAATATGGCAAATCGCTTAAATAATTGTGAACAGGCCAACGTTGATAAATCGATTCAATCAGCATCGGCACTTGTCCATGATATAGATTTATTAGAACAGGTAGGAGCTTTAGAATTATTAGATGAAAAAGTATTGGAAGTAGCGAATTATCGACGTCGCTATCCAGAATCTTCTCTTACAGAATTAAGTGAGATTATTAGTATCGAGACAGGAACAAAAATTACAAAATCTGGTTTACATCATCGCTTAAATAAGATAAAATTATTAGCAGAAAAAATTAAAAAGAAACAAAATAATAATAACAATATGTAGTAGGGGGAATTTAAGTATGGAAAACAGAGTATTACAAACAACAAAAGAAGAAAAAAAAGTATATGAAGAGGAAAACGTATTTCATCAAGTTCAAATAACGAAGAAAATTTGGTACCATTCAAACGTAGAATATGCAACATTGAAAATGAACTATGATTTAGATAATCAGTTAGTGAAAGTAATGTTTCATTTAGATAGCTCTGATAGAGGAGTAAATTGGCTTGTAGCAGATAACCTATATGAAGTATCATATTATATAGAAACAGATGGAAAAAAAGCAATAGAACATGCTATTTCTTATCAATGTTCTGAACCAATAAAGTTTAAACAATATACTTTAGAAAATAATGTTATTATTTCTAAAGCAATAGATGGAACAAAGGATAATCCAACAGTAGAATATTTAGAAAAAGAACGTGGTGGATTATATCCTGATGTTATAAAATCACAGACACTCAATAAAGACCATATTCAATATTTATGTGATAAAGAATTTATGAGTGAATCTTCTATTCATACGATTGAGTCAGTATTAGATATTATTTTTGAGTTATATCCTGAATTAGAAGCAGATTTAAGAAATATAGGATATTATGGAACAATTTCAGACGATGTAAAAAAATATAATGAAACCATTAATAATCCAGTTTTAGTAAAGGTAAAAAAGTAAAGATTATATAGAATTTGATAACACATATTAGATGTGTTTTCTTTTCTATTTCGAGAGCTATGAATAGACAAAGTAAAGGTATTTATAGTATAATAATAGATAGGTGATTTCATGAGCGATGTATATAAAAAATTAACTGAAGAAATAAAGAAACACAATCATATTTTTATCATGGCTCATAAAAATATTGATTTAGATGCATTAGGTTCTTCTATTTGTCTTCATCAAATTATTTCATCTTTTAAGAAAGATTGCTATGTAGTATTAAATAAAAATGAAACCAATACGTCAATTTTAAAAGCACTAAATAATTTAGAAGAAGAACATATACCAATTACATTTGTTGATGGAGAACAATGTAATCAATATATTTCTGATGATTCTTTACTTATTGTATTAGATACTCATAAAAGAAATATGCTAGAAGTTCCATTTTTATTAGATGAAATAAATGATATCATTGTATTAGATCATCATGTAAAAAGTGGTGATTATATTGAAAATACGATATTTTCTTATATTCGAGCAACATTGTCTAGTATGAATGAATTCATGGTTAACTATTTAAAATATTTAAATAAAGAAATTCATCCAGTGATTGCTACAATCATGCTTGCTGGAGTACAAATAGATACCAATTCATTCAATGTAAAAACATCGGCTTCAACTTACGAGGCAGCATCTATGTTAGCGTGGTTAGGTGCTGATAATATTGTGAAACAAGAATTATTACAAGAAAATAAAGAAATCTATATGCAACGTCAATCATTAATCCAAAATAGTTTTAGTGTCGATGGTGTTTTTGAAGTATGTGTATTAGATGATAATATTTATGAAAGAAAAGATTTAGCACTAATCTCAGAGGAATTACTAAAATTTGAAGATGTAGAAGCATCATTTACAATTGGTAAAACAAGTAAAAATAAATTAGGTATTAGTGCAAGATCATTAGGAAGGATTAATGTTGAAGTTGTAATGTCAAAATTGGGTGGTGGAGGTCATATGACTGATGCAGCAGCTCAAATTTTAACAACTGATATAGAAGAAGGAAAAAGATTATTATTAGGTGCAATCAAGGAGGCAATTGATGAAGGTAATATTTATTAAGGACTTAAAAGGTCAAGGAAAAAAAGGGGAAGTAAAAGAAGTAAAAGATGGATATGGGATGAATTTTTTAATTAAAAATGGTTATGCCATTAAAGCAACTGATGGTAGTATGAACAGATTAAATAGAGAAAATGAGGAACATGAATTAGAAGAAAATTTATTAATCAAAGAAAAGAAAAGTGAAAAAGAAAGTCTTGCCAAAGAAACATTAGTTTTTCCAATGAAGACAGGAAAAGATGGAAGAGTATTTGGACAAGTATCTACCAAACAAATTAAAGAAGAATTAGATAAATTAGGTTACAAGATAGATAAGAAAACAATTCATTTAGATCATCCAATAGATACATTAGGAGAACATATTGTAACAATCTTACTTCATAAAAAAGTAACGGCAGAAGTAAGAGTAAAAGTAGTTGAAAAATAAAAAAAGTAGGTGATAGGATGTTAGAGAAAGTGATGCCTCACAATATTGAAGCAGAACGTTCCGTATTAGGATCAATGTTTTTGAGTAAATATGCTGCTCAAAAATGTGTTGAAAACTTAAATAAAGATTTATTTTATTTAGATTCTCATAGTAAAATATTTGAAGTTTTAAGTAAATTTGTTGATCAAAGAATACCAATTGATTTAACAACTGTCACTGCTGAATTAGATAAACAAAAATTATTAAAACAAGTTGGAGATGTAGAGTATTTAACGGAGATTATTAATACTGTACCAACTGCAGCAAATGTTGATGAATATATTAAAATTGTTGAAAACTGTGCAATTAAAAGAAGATTGATTACGGAGTCAACAGAAATTGTTAATTCTGTATATGAGTCATCAGATGATTTAGCTGAATTATTAGAATCAGCTGAGAAAAAAATATTGAATGTTGTAAAGACGAGAAAAGGAACTGAATTTAGAACCATTCAAGATGTGTTATATAAAACACAACAAGATTTAGAAAAATTATCGCAAAATAAAGGCGAAATTACAGGTCTTGCGACCGGATTTTATGATATTGATAAATTAACATCAGGTCTTCATCCGAACGAGCTAATTATTATTGCAGCCCGTCCAGCGATGGGAAAAACTGTAATTGCTTTAAATATTGCAATTAATGTAGCGTCTAATAGTGATAAAGCAGTAGCACTATTTAACATGGAAATGGGTGCAGAACAATTAGCAATGCGTATGCTTGCTAGTGTCGGTCAAATTAGTCAAAATAAGTTAAAAACAGGAAGATTAGAACATGATGATTGGAAAAGAGTAAATGAAGCAATTAGTAGACTTGCCGAAACCAATTTGTTTATTGACGATACACCTGGTATGACGATTGGTGAAATTCGAGCAAAATGTCGTAGACTTGCTAGTAGTGAAAAAGGATTAGGACTTGTTGTAATTGACTACTTACAATTAATTAGTGGAGGAAGTAAGTACGGTAATAATCGTCAACAAGAAATTTCTGATATTTCTCGTGGGCTTAAAACAATGGCAATGGAATTAGAAGTACCAGTTATTGCACTTGCTCAATTATCTCGTAGTGTTGAATCCAGAGATGATAAACGTCCAATCTTAAGTGATTTAAGAGAATCTGGTTCTATTGAACAAGATGCCGATATTGTTGCATTCTTATATCGTGACGATTATTATAACAAAGAGAGTGCTATCGATGAATTTACTTCGAAAAGTGAATTCTTAATTAGAAAACATCGTAGTGGTCCAACTGCAGAAATTCCACTTATTTTTAAACGAGATACTGCAACATTTGTAAATTTCATTGACCAACAAGAAAGTTAGGTGAGATATGAAAAAATATAGTATTTGGATATGTTTGATTATCGTCGTATTATCTATTTTTGCGCTTGGTTTTAATGCGAAAACAAAAGAGGAACCTAATTTGTTTTACCAAGTGTATTTAGATGACGAATTGCTCGGAACGATTAAATCAAAAGATAAGTTACTTCGTATGATAGACAAACAAGGAACTTATATAAAAAATAAATATAAAACAAAACAAGTACTAGCGCCAAATGGACTAGAAATAAAAAAAATTGTTACATATAAAGATGAATTAGATAATCCAGAAGAGATTTACAAAAAAATAGAAGAAAAAAAACCATTTACGATTCCTGGATATCGACTTACATTAAAAGATGGAGATAAAACAAATAAAATATATGTAACCAATAAAAATATCATTGAAGAAGCATTAGAAAATACTGTAAAAACTTTTGTTGGTGAAGAAGCATATCAAGCTTATCAAGATGGAACACAGGAAAGAATTACAACGACTGGTAGTGAAATAGAAAATGTTTATATTCAAACACATATGACAATTAAGAAAATGAATATACCTGTTACGAATCGAATTTTTATTGATGAAGCAGAATTATCAAAATATTTATTATATGGAGATAATACAACTGATTCTAAGTACACTGTACAACTAGGAGATACCATTGAACAAGTTGCTTATAAAAATAAAATTAGTCCAGAAGAATTCATAATTTATAATCCACAATTTACAAGTCGTTCTAACTTGTTATTTCCAGGGCAAGTTGTTACAATTGGTATGATTGACCCAAAGGTACAAGTTGTAGTAGAATCTAAGGTAGTAACAGATGTTGAAACAAAGTTTAAGACAGAAGAACGTTATGATGCGAACCGATTAGTTGGAGATGACGAAGTAATCCAAAAAGGAGAAAATGGATTGGTACGTACAACACAACGTGTATATCATATGAATGGTTCATTAGTATCTGCTGAAACACAAGCAACAGAAGAGTTAAAACCAACAATTAATGCGATTATTGTTCGTGGTGAAAAAGAAATTCCAAGTGTTGGTAGTGGAGCATGGTACTGGCCTGTTAATAGCTATAGTTTCCTTCGTGGAATTGAATATTGGGTAGATCCAGATGATGGAGTACGTAAGGCTCATACCGGTATTGATATTGCCGATAACTGTGGAAAACCTATTTATGCAGGAAACAACGGAGTAGTTGTACAAGCAACATCATATTATCCAAATGGAATATTTGTTACAATCAATCATAATAATGGTTATTATTCTCTATATGCACATATGTCAAGATTTGTAGTATCAGTAGGACAGGTAGTATCAAAAGGTCAAATTATTGGTTACGTAGGACAAACCGGACAAGCATATGGATGCCACTTACATTATGAAATATTTACTGGTGGATTATCTTATTACAGTAGAAATTTCTTAGATGCAAGGAACTTTTATTAATGAAAGTCTCTGTTTTAGCAAGTGGCAGTAAAGGTAATTCTACCTATATAGAAACAGAACAGGCAAAAATTTTAGTCGATTTAGGAACATCTTCTTTATATGTAGAAAAACAACTAAAATCAATTGGAGTAGATCCTAGTTCAATTGATGCGATATTACTTACTCATACACATGTTGACCATGTAAGTGGATTAAAAGTATTTACAAAAAAATATCATACAAAAGTATATATGACGCCCCCGATGTATGAAGAATTAAGCAAAAATAATTTAGCTTTACCTTGTATTGAATATATATTAAATGCAGTTATATTAATAAAGGATTTACACATTTCGGTTGTGAAAACCTCTCACGATACCGATGACTCAAATGCTTATATCTTCGACAGTCTAGGACATACATTAGCCTATATTACGGATACAGGATATATTAACATCAAAAATCACAAGTATTTAAAAAATATGAATACTTATATAATCGAGAGCAATCATGATGTTAACCTGCTTATGAATGGACATTATCCATTTCATATTAAACAGAGAATTTTAGGTGACAGGGGGCATTTATCTAATAAACAATGTGCTTATTACCTATCAAAATTGGTAGGTAATAAGACACATCAAATTATTTTAATTCACTTGAGTCAAGATAATAATAAAGAAGAACTAGCAAGAAAAGAAACAGAAGATATGCTGAAAGAACATGATTATCAGATTCAGGTAACGATATCAAGACAAAAAGAAAAAACGGAATTGGTGGAAGTATGATTAAAATTATTTGTGTAGGAAAGATAAAAGAAAAATTTTATCGCGATGCGATTTTGGAATATCAAAAAAGATTAAGTAAATATACAAAACTAGAACTAATTGAAGTAGCAGATTCTAGTCTTACGAATCCAGAGTTAAATCGTCAGAAAGAAAAAGAATTGATTTTAAAACATATCAAACCAAAAGAATATATCATTACGATGGAAATCGAAGGAAAAGAGTATGATAGTGTTACATTTGCGAAACGTATTGATCAAGTATTTCAATCTAATCCTACTATTACCTTTATCATCGGTGGTAGTGATGGACTAGATGATGAAATCAAACGTATGAGCAATGAAGCGATTTCTTTTTCCAAATTAACATTTCCTCATCAATTATTCCGTATTCTTTTATTAGAACAAATATATCGCGCCTATAAAATAAATCATAATGAAAGTTATCATAAATAATGTATAAAATAAAAAAAATCATTCACTATGTAATAGGGGATGATTTTTATATGAAGAAATTTTTAGTTATCGCAATGATTTGTTTCGGTTGTTATATTATGATTGGAGCAAAAGCTGAAGAATTATTAATACCAGATGAAGCAATTCGTATGCGTGTTCTAGCAAACAGTAATTCAGAATATGATCAAAAAATAAAAAAAGAAGTTAGTAAAGATTTACAAAAAAGTATGTATCACTTACTAAAAAATACGAAAGGGATCGATAATGCTAGAACGGTCATTCAAAATCATATGGGGGATTTAGATCAAACTGTTCATAATACATTAAATCGATTAGATTATGACTTAGGATATCAAATTAATTATGGTATGAATTATTTTCCTGATAAAGAATTTCATGGTGTAACTTATGAAGAGGGATATTATGAATCTGTTTTAGTAACATTAGGAAGTGGTGAGGGAGATAATTGGTGGTGTGTTTTATTTCCACCATTATGTTTGATGGAAGCAGAAGAAAGTGATGATGTTGAATATAAATTTTTTGTACAAGAGATGTTGGAAAAATATTTATAGTATAAATTAACCTCTTATAAATAAACTTTTATAGGAGGATTTTTTATGCATGCTCTTATAATTATAATAATCGCAATTAGTTTAAGTATGGATGCTTTCAGTCTATCTTTAGCTTATGGAACATTAAATATCAATAAAAAGGATACTAGATTATTATCATTTATTGTTGGTATATATCATTTTTTTATGCCTTTACTTGGAATGTTAATTGGTAGTCTCATCTTAAACTTATTACCAATTAGCCCTAATGTGATTGTATTTATCGTACTATTATTTATTGGTATAGAAATGATTGGAGAAAGTAGAAATCCCCATACACAGAAAGATATGAAAATCATGAGTAAAAGGGATTTATTTTTATTTGCTTTTGCAGTAAGTATTGATAGTTTTTCTGTCGGAATTGGTTTAAAGTCCATTTCAAACCATGTTATATTAAGTGCTTTGACATTTTCTTTCTCTAGTTTCTTTTTTACCTATTTAGGATTAGTATTAGGGAAAAAAATTAATAATAAGATTGGAACAATTTCTACATTGTGTGGAGGAATTGTATTAATTATCATTGGTATTATTGCGTTATTCACTTAGAACATGTAAAGAGATTGTCGTTAATATTTGCGAAAAAATCAATTTCATATTATAATAATTAAGGTGATGATATGATAGTAAATACAAAAGAAATGTTAGAAAAAGCAAAAATAGAAAAATATGCAGTACCTCATTTTAACATCAATAATTTAGAATGGACGAGGTATATATTAGAGGAATGTCAAAAACAAAACACACCTGTTATTATTGGTGTCAGTGAAGGTGCCCTTCATTATATGGGAGGATATCATACAGTAGTAGGAATTGTAACAAATTTAGTAAAAGATTTAAATATCACAATTCCAGTTGCTATTCATTTAGATCATGGTAGTAGTGTAGAATCTTGTAAAAAATGTATTGATGCTGGATTTACTTCTGTTATGATTGATGCTTCAAAATATGATTTAGAAACAAACATTAAGATGGTTAAGGAAGTTGTAGATTATGCTCATCTTAAAAATGTAACCGTAGAAGCAGAAATTGGTCATGTTGGTGGAGCTGAAGATGGAATTGAATCAGATCTTGCTTATGCTAAAGTGGAAGATGCAATTACATTAGTAAAAGAAACCAATATTGATTCTCTAGCTCCAGCAGTAGGAAGCGCTCATGGAATTTATAAAGGAATTCCTAAGATTAATTATGAATTAATTGAAACAATTCAAAAGGAAACACAATTACCACTTGTATTACATGGTGGAAGTGGAATCCCTGATGATATTATTAAAGAAAGTATTCAAAGAGGTATTAATAAATTAAATATTAATACAGATTTACAAATTGTATGGAGTAAGGCAGTTCGAAGCTTTTTACAAGAAAATACGGAAGTATATGATCCAAGAAAAGTAATTAAAGCTGGAGAACTTACAATGAAAGAAATGATTGATAAAAAAATCGCATTATTAGGAAGTGCAAATAAAGCATAGCACGTATTATATGAAAATACATATAGTATAAGTAGTTTGGGGGAAATTATGAAACAAATTATAATTGAAGGTGGTCATCCATTACATGGTAAAATTGTTGTAAGTGGAGCAAAGAATAGTGCTGTTGCCTTATTACCTTCAGCAATTTTATGTGATGGAGTTGTCACTATTGATAATGTACCAATGATTTCTGATATTGAAGCAATTAAAGAAATATTAGTGTATCTAGGGGCAAAAGTGGAATGTGAAAATGATAAAATAACGATTGATAGTAGAACAATTCAAAATCGAGTAATCCCTGAGTCATTAGCAAAAAAATTAAGAGCTTCATATTATTTTATGGGGGCATTATTGGGAAAATTTAAAAAAACAGAGATGTCATTCCCAGGAGGTTGTTCAATTGGTGCTAGACCAATCGATTTACATTTAAAAGGATTTGAAGACTTAGGAGCAAAAGTTTCTTCAAATGAAAATCAATACTTAGTGCAAGCTACAAAATTAATAGGAACTGATTTATATGTAAAACACAGCGTTGGTGCTACAGTGAACTTATTATTTTCGTCTGTATTAGCAGATGGAATCACAATAATTCATGATGCTGCCAAAGAGCCAGAAATTACCAATGTAGTTGAATTGTTACAAAATATGGGAGCAAATATTAGTGGAAAAGGAACAGATACCTTAGTAATTCATGGAGTAGAAACATTACATGGTGCAAGTATTTCTGTTATTCCTGATCGAATTGAAGCTGGTACTTATATCATTGCTGGTGCATTATGTGGAAATCAACTAGAAATTACGAATATTAATCCAGAACATTTAAATTCATTAATTGATATTTTACAAAAGATGCAAGCAGATATTACCATCTTAAAAGATTCTGTTATTATGAATCATAAAGAAACATTATTGCCAGTTAATATTAAGACGGAAGTATATCCAGGATTTCCTACGGATTTACAACAACCAATGACTACATTATTAACAACAGTATCTGGTAATTCAACGTTAGAAGAAACAATTTATGAAAATCGCTTTAAACATGTTTCTTATTTAAATGAAATGGGAGCATCAATTAAAATTGAAGATAGAAAATTAATGATTACTGCTCCAACTAAGTTAAATGGAAAAACAGTTGTTGCGACAGATTTAAGAGCAGGTGCAAGTCTTATTCTTGCTGGATTATCAGCATTAGGTGAAACAACAATAACAGAGGTAGAACATATTTTACGTGGATATGAAAATATCATTGAAAAATTGGAAAATGTTGGTGCTAAAATAAAATTAGAAGAAATATAATAAAAGTAGAGGAAACTCTACTTTTTATTAGGGGGAATTTATGAAATTAAAAGCCATATTTATTTTAGCACTTATATCTTTTATCGTTTTTATTATCTATTTAAATTCAAAAGATACCAAAGTATACTATTTAACATTAGGAGATTATTTAGTAGAAGAAAATTCGAATGGTTATTCTGACATGGTAAAAGAAGAATTAGAAAGACGAAAAAAATTAGAATTATATTTATCAGAATTTAATATTGAAGATGCAAGAGTAACGGATATGATTAATCAAATTGAGGAAAATAGAACAATCAAAATTGGAAAGAAAGAAAAAACAATTAAGAACGCTTTAATTAAAGCAGATTTAGTATTATTATCAGTTGGATCGAATGATTTATTTTATAAATTAGAACATCAACCAGCAGTTACAGAAGAATTATATAATCGTGTAGATCAAATATTAGAGGATAGTGAAAAACTTTATAAATTGATACGAGAATATAGTAAAGAGGACATTTTTGTAACTGGGTTTTATAATCCATTTTCTAGTGATTATGATGAATTAATTCAGTATTCCAATGATAGATTAAAGAAAATATTAAATTCATGTGATATGACATATATAGAAGTAGATAAATGTGTAAATCCGATACCAGAAAGATTAGAAGAAAAATTAACAAAGGTAGAAAATCAATGTGTTTATCAAAATATAGAAAAAGAAATGGAAAAGAAACTATTTGAATCTTAGTTGAAAGAAAAGAAAAATCATGTTAGAATGAGAGTAGGTGATAATATGGAAACAAATAAATTATTTTCTAAAGTGTTTATGTGGATGTTTTTAGGCTTGCTAACGACAGGTCTTACAAGTTACTATGTTGTATCAAATCCGAATATTTTAACAAATGTTATGGGTGGAAGTACATATTTAATTTTAATTATATTAGAAATTGGATTAGTAATCTTTTTATCAAGTCGAATAAAGAAAATGAGTTTTATGACTGCTTGGATATCATTTATCCTATATTCCTTAGTAAATGGTATTACGATTGCATCAATTTTAATCGTATATGAATTAAGCTCTATCATCTTAATGTTTGGTCTTACCGCTTTGTTATTTTTAATATTTGGATTAATTGGTTATTTTACTAAAACTGATTTATCAAAATTTGGAAATATTCTTCTTATGATGTTAATTGGTATTTTAATTACATCACTTGTAAATATTTTCTTAGGTAATGAAATGATCGATATGATTGTTTGTGCAGTAGGTGTGATTGTTTTCTTAGGACTTGTTGCATACGATGTTCAAAAAATAAAACAATTAACTTATGTGATTGAAGATAATAATAAATTAGCAATTATCGGGGCACTAGAGTTGTATTTAGATTTTATTAATATATTCTTATATTTGTTACAACTTTTTGGAAATAGTAAGGATTAAATACAGAGAAAAAGAGTAAATTTTTTTCGCAAAGAAATTTGATATAATTACTGCATAATAAAAAGGTGGTATGTAGTAATGAATAGACAAATGAGAAGAAATTTGAGAAAAGATAAAGATCTAGTAAAA
>CALVRW010000051.1 GCA_944358795.1 uncultured Bacilli bacterium
ATTAGGAGGAAAGAACGAGTATGGAATACATACTGTAATATAAATTGAACCGCCGTATACCGAACGGTACGTACGGTGGTGTGAGAGGGGCAAAGTAATTATCGTTACTTTCCTCTACTCGATTATAAAAAAATAGCAAGAAGCTATTTTATCTGTAGTAATAATAATTATTATAATAATAAGGATATGGTTGATAATATGGATATGGGTATGGATAAGGATAATAATTTGGTCTAAAACCTGGAGATAATAATCCTCCCGTAATTCCACCTAATACAAACGGAAATAAAAATCCTCCAATACGATCACCTGATTGTTGTGATTGACTTGAAAAAGATTGATAACGATTTGTTGACATAGGAAATCCTTGATTTGAATAACTTGTATACATAAAATCCTCCTCTCATGGTATAATATGTAAAGAATAGAAAAGAGTGAAATTATGGATGAAAGAATAAAAAAATTAAGTAAAACAATTGTTGATTATTCGCTTACTGTAAAAGAAAATGATAAGGTATTAATTAGTTGTTCAGTAGAATGTAAGCCTTTAGTAAAACAATTATTATCTGATATCGCAACAAAAAAAGCACATGCTTTTGTAGATCTATATGATAATGAAATAGAGGCATTATTATTAAAAAATACATCAGAAGATAAGATTCCTGCTGTTAAGAAAAAGAAACGTTATGATGTTGATACTTATGATTGTTTTATTCATATTCGTTATACGAAAAATGAATATGAAGGAAAAGATGTACCTAGTGATATTCGAAAGAAAATAGGGGAAGCAACCGTAGAGGAAGATGATATCCGTATTAATGAAAGAAGATGGGTATTATTAAATTATCCTTCTGAAATTGATGCTTATAAAGCCCACAAAAGTACAGATGAGTTTACAAATTATGCATTAGATGTCATGACAGTTGATTATAAGAAAATGCATGATAGTATGGCTCCGTTAAAAAAACTAATGGAACAAACAGATAAGGTTAGACTTGTCGCACCTAATACGGATATTACATTTTCAATCAAAGACATTCCCGTTGTATCATGTTGTGGTGAAAATAATATTCCTGATGGAGAAATCTTTACAGCTCCAGTAAAAGATTCCATCAATGGTACGATTACGTTTAATACACCATGTCCATATCAAGGAAATATCTATACAGGAGTATCACTTACCTATGAAAATGGAAAATTAGTAGAATGTCATTGTAATGAAGATAATGAAGCATTGAAAACAATTTTTGATACAGATGAAGGTTCAAGATATGTTGGAGAATTTTCTTTAGGGGTAAATCCACAAATTTTAGATCCAATGGGTGATATTCTATATGATGAAAAAATATTAGGAAGTATCCATTTTACACCAGGTAGAGCATATAAAGAAGCATTTAATGGTAATACTTCAGCAATTCATTGGGATATGGTTTTAGTGATGAGAAAAGAATATGGTGGAGGAGAAATTTATTTTGATGATCAGTTGATTCGTAAAGATGGAATTTTTACTCTCGAAGAATTAAAACCTTTAAATTATCATTTAAAATAGTATAAACAGATAAAGTTCTTCATATCATTAGATAGGTGAATGAGATGAAGAACTTTTTTAGTATATTAGGACTCATTACTTTGTTCATATTTAGTTTTATCTATACAGAAAAAACAAAAGTTGTTGTTCAAGAAATGGATGACTTAATGATTGAATTAAAATCAAAAAGTACGTTATATGAAGTAAAACCAAAAGAAGCTAATATTGTAAAAGATACAATTGTACCAGGGTTAGCCGGAAAAAGAGTAGATATTAATAAAAGTTACGTTAAAATGAAAGAATATGGTAAATTCAATGAAAATTTATTAGTATATGAAAAAACATTGCCAAAAGAAACGTTACAAAAAAATACATCAAAGTTTGTTATTAGAGGGAATAAAGAAAAACGAATGGTTAGTCTCATTTTTTTAGTAGAAGAGGAAGATAATATCGATACGATTTTATCAATATTAAAGAAACATCAAACAAAAGCAACCTTTTTTATTGATGGAAATTGGTTAGAAAAACATATCGAAGTATTAGATCAATTGATTCAAGATCATCATACAATTGGAAATTTAAGTTATCAAAGAGATTATCAAGATAGTTCATTTGTATGGATTGATACCATTATTAAAAAAATTGGAAAACAAAGCCAAAGTTACTGCTATAGCGAATCAAAAGATACTAAGGTAACAGATATTTGCCATTTATATCAAGATATTACGATTATCCCTAATATTGTTGTGAAAGAAGATCCGTTAAGTGAGATACAAGAACAATTATCATCAGGAAGTCTTATCGCACTTGAAGTAAATGAAACAACGGAGGAACAATTATCTTCAATTATTCGGTATATTGAATCAAGAGGATATGAATTAGAAAATTTACAGAAACATATTATGGAGTGATATATTGACAATGTAGTGGCGATTTGCTATGATGAAAGTGTAAAAAATAGAAGTCTCTTTCATTAAAAATTGATAGCAATTTGCAAAAATGGGGGGGGCGATTTAGCCCTCTCCCTATTTTGTGTGCCGTGCATGGCATATAACTAGGTGGTGAAAGTCCACTATACGCGTCGGTATCTGCGAAGTATTAGGGAAGCACAACGCATCAACAGTGATGTTGGGGCTGAAGGAAGTGTGAAA
>CALVRW010000052.1 GCA_944358795.1 uncultured Bacilli bacterium
TGGTAAGGTTCCATTACAGCGCAAATTAACTAGATATATGTTAGATTTCAGTCATATAGAAAAACTGATATTTGAAGTAATTCCAAGTATCAGTTAATTTTATTATTTTTTAAGCGATTGCCTTAAAGAACTTGTCAATACAAAAAATATATGATATATTTATTTTAGGCTAGGAAAAGGTGGTGAGAGAATGAAAAGAAATCAAAAGGGGTTCACATTGATCGAACTTTTAGCAGTTATCGTTATTTTAGCTGTAATCGCTTTAATTGCAACACCATTAATTATGAATGTAATTAATAACGCAAAACAAGGTGCTGATAGAGATGCAGCATACGGTGTAATTAAAGCAGTTGAAACTTCTGCTATGCAAAGAATGGCATTAGATCCAACTTACACATTACCAGAGTCATGTACTATCACTTCAACAGATAGTAAAAACTGTGTTGATGATGATAATTCAGGTAACAAATTACAAGTAGATTATAAGGGAACAAAACCTACGAAAGCTGTTATCAAATTTGATGATAATGGAACAGCAACTGCTGGAACTTATGTTCAAATGGGAACTGGATACTTTGTAATGAATTCTGACTTAGTATTCCCAGGTACTCCAACAGATACAGAACCAACACCAGCTCCATAAGGATACAATGTATCCTTTTTTTTATACAATTGTGTGAATTGAAAATTTTAGTAATTAATCATGGAAAAAAGGCGATACAAATGATATAATAAATGAGTTAGGAGAGATGGAAATGGAAAAATTATTAATTGGCTCTCATGTATCGTTTAAAAAAGATTCGCAATTAGTTGGAAGTGTTGAAGAAGCGTTATCTTATAAAGCAAATACGTTTATGTTTTATACGGGAGCCCCACAAAATACCAATCGAGCAAAAATAGATGAGCAAAAAACATTAGAAGCCTATCAATTGATGGAAGAAAATGGAATCAATCCGAAAGATGTCATTGTTCATGCTCCTTATATTATCAATTTAGCTAACAATGAAAAGAAAGATAGTTATCAATTTGCTATTAACTTTCTAGCGCAAGAAATAGAACGTTGTGAACAACTTGGAATTCCTAGATTAGTATTACATCCTGGTAGCTACGTAAAATTAACAAAAGAAGAGGGAATTAAAAATATTATTAATGGATTAAATACGGTTATTTCTAGTGAACAATCGGTTATTATTTGTTTAGAAACAATGGCTGGAAAAGGAACGGAAATTGGTACGATTGATGATTTAAAAGAAATTATTGATTATATGAAATATCCGGAAAAAGTAATGGTATGTTTGGATACGTGTCATTTAAATGATGCGGGTTATGATATGACGAAATTTGATAAGTTTTTAAAAGAATTCGATGAGAAAATTGGAACTGATAAAATCGCTTGTGTTCATATCAATGATAGTAAAAATCCATTAGGAGCGCATAAAGATCGTCATGAAAATTTTGGACTAGGTTTCCTAGGATTTGATACCTTAATTAATATTATTTATCATGATAAATTAAAAGATGTTCCTAAAATATTAGAAACACCTTATGTAACGAAAACAGACGATAGTAAGGAACGATTGTATCCACCATATCTATTTGAAATTGATATGATTCGTAATAAAAAGTTCGATCCAGATTTCATCAATAAAATTCGAACTTACTATAAATAATCTTTATATAAGTTATGATATTCTTGGTATAGCTTGATTCCTTTTTCATAACTATCTGGATTTAATGATTGTTTTAATTCTTGAAACAACTTCGTAGGATCACCGTATAAAACCGTTTCCCAATTTGTTTTTAAGTTAGAATAGATTAAGTCTAATTCCTCTTGATTAAGATTGATATCATTTTTACTTGCGAATTTCATGACATCTTCCTTCGTTAATCGACTAATATATTGGCTAATAAAAAATTTATGCACAATTTTCACCTCATGGTATTATATGACTTGTTTTCTAGAATAATGTCGTATAAAAATCGTAAACTATTAGAAAGGAGAGATTATTATGTATCAATTACCAGATTTAAATTATACGTATGATGCGTTAGAACCAATGATTGGAAAAAGAACTGTAGATATTCATTATAATCGTCATCATCAGGGATATGTCAATCAGTTGAATCAACTAGTTTCTAATTTAAAAATTGGATGTAATGATGATTTAATCACATTAGTAAAAGAGATTGATCAAGTTCCGATGGAATATCGTGATAAAGTATTATACAATGCTAGTGCGATTTTAAATCATAATTTATATTGGAATAGTATGCATCCACTTCATCGCATGCCTACTGGTAAATTAAAAGAGCAAATAGAATCTCAATATAATAGTTTAGAAAATTTTCAAAAAGAATTTATGAAAGTAGCAAAGCAACTTGTTGGAAGTGGGTATACTTTCCTTGTTATGGATAAAGAAAAAAATTTACTTATTATGAATACGAGTAATCAAGATTCACCATATTATTATGGTTATACACCACTTTTTACAATCGATTTATGGGAACATAGTTATTACTTAGATTATTTAAATCAACGATCTGATTATATAGAACATTTTTTTGAAATTGCCGACTTTACTCTCGCAAGTTCTTTGTATGAAGAAAATTAAAAAAAAGAAAACTACAAAACGTAATACAAAAATAAGTTATAGTTATTTAAATAAACAGAGAGATATTAAGGAAACAATCGAAAAAAGATATAATATATTAATCATGATTATTATCACAATTATATTAATTATGGTGTTAAATTTGTTCTTTATTCAAATTTTAAAGAATGAACATTATGTAGAACAGGTTGCAAAACTAAGTGAAAATACGGTGGAAGGTAGTACAGCTCCACGTGGTAGAATTTACGATCGAAATCATAAATTAATCGTCGATAATAAACCAATTAAAATTATTTATTATCGAAAAACTGAAGGACTAAGTGCATTAGAAGAAGCAAAACTTGCGAAAAAAGTAGCTGGAATGATTGAAGTAGATTACTCAGAACTTACGGACGAACAATTAAGAAAGTACTGGTTAGTTACGCATTATGAAGAAGGAAAAAAGAAGATTACCAAAAAAGAATGGAAAAAATTAGATGAACGAAAATTAACGTTAGATGATATTGAAGAATTGAAATTAAAACGTATTACGGAAGAAGAACTTTCACATTATACAGAATTAGACAAAGAGGCAGCCTATATTTATAAATTAATGAATGAAGGATATGCTTATGCAGAAAAGATTATCAAAAAGGAAAATATTACGGATGAAGAGTATGCGACGATTGCCGAAAATGTAAGTTCCTTAAAAGGTTTTAATACTAGATTGGATTGGGACCGAGAATATTTATATGGTTCTACTTTTAGAACAATGTTAGGAAGTGTTTCAACAAGTGAAAGTGGAATTCCTTATGAATTAAAAGATTATTATCTAAAAAAAGGATATAGTTTAGATGATCGTGTAGGAACAAGTTATCTTGAATATCAATATGAAGACTTACTTCGTGGAGAAAAGAATGTTTATGAAGTAGGAAATGATGGAGAATATAAATTAGTAAAACCTGGTAAGAGAGGAAAAGATATTGTTCTAACCATTGATATTGAATTACAACAAGCAGTCGAAAAAATCTTAGAGGATAATCTTAGAAAAGCAAAACAAGAACCAAATACAGAATATTATAATCGTTCTTTTGTTATTATTGCTGATCCTAAAACAGGAGAAATTTTAGCAATGGCAGGAAAACAAATTGTAAAAAAAGGAAATGATTATGAGATTTATGACTATACACCAGGTATTACAACTTCGCCAGTCGTAGTAGGATCTGTTGTAAAAGGAGCAAGTCAAATTGTTGGATATAATACTGGTACTGTAAAATTTGGTGAAAGAAGATATGATACATGTATTAAAATCGCGGCAACACCAATGAAATGTTCTTGGACTTACTTAGGACTATTAGACGATTTAACTGCATTAAAATATTCTTCTAATACTTATCAATTTAATACGGCAATCAAAGTAGGAAAAGGAAATTATACGTATAATGGTCCACTTTCAGTAGATCCACAAGCGTTTGATATCTATCGTAATACATTTGCAGAATTTGGTCTTGGAGTAAAAACTGGAATTGATTTACCAGTAGAAAGTTTAGGATATAAAGGTGATAGTACCAATGCGGGGTTACTATTAGACTTTTCAATCGGACAATATGATACATATACACCAATTCAATTATCACAATATATTGGTACGATTGCGAATAATGGTACAAGAATGCAACCATATTTATTAAAAGAAGTATATGAACCAACGAAAGATGGGCTTACGAAGTTATATCGTAAAACTGAGCCAAAGGAACTGAATAAAGTCAATACCAAACCAGAAAATTTAAAGAGAGTACAAGAAGGATTTAAAATGGTTATGGAAGGTGACGGAACAGGAGTAGGGCATATTAATTCAGAATATAAACCAGCTGGAAAGACAGGAACTAGTCAAAGCTTTATTGATTCTGATGGCGATGGTGTTGTTGATAAAGAAACTGTTACAACTACTTTTGCAGGGTATGCACCATACGATGATCCCAAAGTAACATTTACGATTTTATCTCCAGATATTTATCATTATGATAATAATAGTACTTATCAAACAGTGGTAAATAGAAGAATCTCTAATGAAGTGTCAAAAAAATTCTTTGAATTATATAAATAATATGTTATAATATGGTAGACTGTGAAAAGGAGGGAATTATCTATGGCTAAAAAAGGAGAAGCAAGGGAACGTATTACTATGGTATGTACTGAATGTAAAGATGAAAATTACCGTACTTCTAAAAATAAAAGAAATACTCCTGATCGATTAGAAATTAAAAAACATTGTCCAAAATGTAAAAAAACTACAACTCATAAAGAAAAAAAATAAAATAAGGGCTGTCCTTATTTTTTGTGCGAAAGGAGAAATTTATGTTTAACGTTAACGATATTAAAAATGGTATTACCTTTTTATATGATGGTAATATTTATCAAGTAATTGAATTTTTACATGTAAAACCTGGGAAAGGGCCAGCTTTCTTACGTACAAAATTAAAAAACTTAAGAACTGGTGCAACAATTGAACAAACTTTTAATACAAATATTAAGTTAGAAAAAGCAATGATTGATAAACAATCAGTTCAATTCTTATATTCATCTGGAGATACTTATACATTTATGAATATGGAAACTTATGATCAAGTAGAATTAACTCGTGATCAATTAGGTGATGATGTATTATATTTAAAAGACGGCTTAAATGTAGAATTAAGTTTCTATAAAGGTGAATTATTAGGTGTTATCTTACCAGAAAAAATTGAACTTAAAGTAACACATACAGAACCAGCAGTAAAAGGAAATACAACAAACAATGCAACAAAAGATGCTGAATTAGAAACTGGATTATCAGTAAAAGTTCCATTATTTATTGAAGAAGGAGAAATGATTATTGTTTCTACTCGTGATGGAAAATATGCATCAAGAGCATAAAACGACTTTGGTCGTTTTTTTATTATGATTTTTCGTTTAATGCGTGGTATAATAATATCGAGCGAGGTGATTATGATGAACGAAAAAGTAAAAAAAGTAGAAGAATTAAAAAATAAATTAAATTCTTTACGACCTCTTACTAAAGATGAATTAAAAAGATTAAATGAAGAATTTATGATAGAATATACATATGATTCTAATGCGATTGAAGGTAGTACATTAACATTAGAAGAAACTGCTTTGGTACTAAAAGAGAATGTTACAATAGCAGAGAAACCTCTAAATGAACATTTATCGGCAATTGGGCATAAAGATGCCTACTTTTATATAGAAGAATTAATTAAGAATAAACTTCCATTAAGTGAAAAAGAGATTTTAAATATTCATAGTTTAGTATTGATGGATCGCTCAGAAGCAAAGGGAAAATATCGCAATGTTCCTGTTAAAATATTAGGGTCTAATGCCAAAGTAAGTGAACCATATCTTATAAAACCTAATATTGAAAATTTATTAACTTGGTATCAAAATGATACTATAAACTTTATTGAAAAAGTAACACGTTTTCATTTACAATTTGAAACAATCCATCCGTTTTTAGATGGAAATGGACGAACGGGAAGATTGATTTTAAATTTTGAACTCATGAAACATGGATATGTACCAATTAATATTAAGTATCAAGATCGAAGAAGATATTATGATGCTTTTAAACAATACAATGAAACAGAAGATATATCATATATGGTAGATTTAATCTGTGACTATCTGATTCAAGAGATGACAAGATATATTATAATAAAAGAAAACAAAGAATAATAAATGAAAAATGCATAAATCTATTGACAAATACATAAGATTCTTATATAATCATAGTTGTTGAAAAGGAAAGCAGAAGTATCCACTTCTCACCCGATAACTGAAGTTATGGGTTAAAAGCCAAGTAATAGAATATCATATTGATTAATTTTGGTTTTTAAGTGGATACAAGTATGTATTCACTTTTTTATGGAGGTGTCAGTTATCGCAAGTAGAGAAAGAGATTTGTTTATTAATGAACAAATACGTGCAAAAGAAGTAATGGTGATCGGACCAAATGGGGAACAGTTAGGGATAAAACCAATTAAGGATGCTTTAACACTTGCTAGTTATGCAGGGTTTGATCTTGTTTTAATGAGTCCTAATGCTAATCCACCGGTTTGTAAAATCATGGATTATAATAAATTTAAATATGAAAACAAGAAAAAACAAAAAGAAAATGCAAAAAAGCAAAGAGAAGCAAACTTAGAAATGAAAGAATATCGTTTATCTGTTTCTATCGATGTACATGATTTTGATACAAGAGTAAAAAATTCAAGTAAATATTTGGAAAAAGGACACAAGGTAAAAGCATCCATCCGTTTTAAAGGAAGAGAACTTGCTCATCCTGAACTAGGAAAAGATGTATTACTTCGTTTTGCTGATACTTTGTCTGATATAGCAGAAATGGAACAAAAACCTAAGATGGATGGACGTTTCATGTCAATTATATTAGCACCAAAAAAAGACAAATAATAGGAGGATTTATTATGGCAAAGAAAACACAAAAGACACATAGTGGACTTAAAAAAGTTGCTAAAATTAAACCAAATGGTACTGTAAAAATGACAAAAGCTGGTGGAAACCATAAAAGTGGTAAAAAACCAACGAATACTACAAGAAGATACAAAAAAAGTAGTTTAATGAGTACAGGGGATTACAAAAGATTAAAAGATTTAATGAAATAAAAATAGAAATATAGTAGGAGGAAGATTATGCCAAGAGTAAAAGGTGGTACGATTAGTCGTGCTCGTCATAAAAAAGTTTTAAAACAAGCAAAAGGTTATTTCGGAAGTAAACATAGATTATATAGAACTGCAAATGAACAAGTAATGCATTCATTAAAATATGCGTATAGAGATAGAAAACAAAACAAAAGAGAATTTAGAAAATTATGGATTACAAGAATTAATGCAGCTTGCCGTATGAATGGAATTAGCTATTCTAAATTCATTAATGGACTTTCTAAAGCAAATGTACAAGTTAACCGTAAAATGTTATCAGAATTAGCAATTAATGATGCTGAAGCATTTGCAAACTTAGTTGTTGTAGCAAAAGATGCATTAGAAGGAAAAACAACAGTAGAAAAAAAAGAAAGTAAAAAAGTTGAAAAAACTGAAGTAAAAAAAGAAAATAAAAAAGAAGAAACTACAACAGATTTAAGTAAATTAAAAGTTGCAGAATTACGTGAAATGGCCAAAGAAAAAGGTGTAGAAGGATATTCTACAATGAAAAAATCTGAATTATTAGATGCTTTAAAATAATCAAGTAATTGATTATTTTTTTTCATTTATGATATAGTAATAGTGGTGATACATATGAAATGTCAAAGAAAAGATGGTTGTTATTTTGAATATGATGCAGAAACAGCTGACACTGCAGTTATTTTCCCAAATTTAAGAAAAAATATATCTGGTGGTTATATTATTACACCAGATGGTTATTTTGTACCAATTGGAAATGGTGGATTACATTATCCTGATATACAAAAATATTTAACTTGTTATTTAAATGATTTAACTGCATATGATCATAAAAGTTGGGTTGAATTAGTTTATATGTTAAATCAAGAAGGTATGGTGTATACGGTTTCCAGTTTAAATGATGATTATGAAGGACATCGATTATTTTCTTTTCCAAAAGATCAAGATTTTGATAAAATGACAGATGCTTGTAAGCAAGCAACAACAAGCAACAAAAAGGTATATAGAACGTATAAAACCGTATCAAAATCCTACTTTTCAATTATTATACGGCAGTTTAGAACAGGATTCTTATGAAAAAGATGAGACTAAAATTATGGAATTATTAAATACAGAGAAGAAGGTGAAAAAATGAAAAATTTATACATTGATTTTGATGGTGTTTTAATGGATACGATTACAACGTCTTATCGTTTATTAGATGAAGCAGAAATTGATAAAAATAATCCTGATGAAATCTTAAAGTTTTATCAAACATTAAATTGGGAAGAAATTATTGAAGTAACACCAATTTTAAATGACAGTATTAATCGATTAAAACATATTAAAGAATCAAATCGTTTCAATATATCAATTTTAACCCATGTTAATTCTACAGCAGAAATTGTGGAAAAAGTAAAATTTATTCGTAAATATTTTCATGATATTACTGTAATCGCATGTCCAAAACAAATTAGTAAAACGATGATGGTGCATGCGAAAGATGCAATATTAATTGATGATTATACGGGAAATTTAGTGGAATGGAAAGAAGCTGGAGGAATTGGTATCAAATTTTCTACGGTATATAAAGATCGTGGTTTTCGCTGTATTTCACATATTGATGAAATATTAGATATGAATTTTGAATAAGGTAGTAGTAAGAGGTGTAAAAAATGGAGAAAATAGCTTTTCAAACAATAAATGGAAATTTATTTACTGTAAGTGATGAAGTAATTACAAATCAATTTTGTTCAGTAAGGGAAACGGGATATTTAATTGTACCAGATGGTAGATTAATTGTTGTACCAAGTGGAAAGAAACATCATGGCATGGTATTTCTAGAATATATATCTAAGTATTTAGAACTATCAGAAGAAGAACTAAAAGAAAAATATTGTTTGACGTCTGATAATGGACTTACGTATATTCCATTATTAAATTCTTTAGGATTAATTTCTTATTTTGGTGTAGGACTTGGTGCTAATATTACTGCAAGAGGATTTGATTCTAGTGAATTTTATAACATGCATGGAATGTTAAATATTCCAGAGGAAACGGAACAATTAACAGCGGAACAATTAGTTACTTGTCAAAAATTATTAGAAACAAATATTTCTTTTACAGGGAAAGAAAAATATCCAATTGAAATTGGTGATATCGTAACAGGAGCACATTATACAATCAATGATATTGATACATTATTAAAAGAAAAAGTAGGAAACTATAAAAAATAATTTATTAGCACTCTCTATTGACGAGTGCTATTTTTAGTGCTATAATGAACTCGTAAGCATGAAAATGCTAGATAAAAGAAAGGAAGTGTGAACTATGAATCAAGCAAATCCATTTGGAGAATCTTTAGAAAATGTATTAGAAAAATATGGACGAGATATCGTACAATGTGTGAAAGATGGAAAAATTGATCCAGTCATTGGTCGTGATGATGAAATTCGTAGTATTACGCGAATTTTATCTAGAAAGACAAAAAATAATCCAGTGTTAATTGGAGAACCTGGAGTAGGGAAAACGGCAATTGTCGAAGGACTTGCGAGTCGTATCGTTAAGGGTGATGTTCCAGATAGTTTAAAAAATAAAACAATTTGGGAACTTGATATGGGAGCTTTAATTGCCGGAGCAAAATATCGAGGTGAATTTGAGGAACGTTTAAAAGCAGTATTAAAGGAAATTAAAGAATCAGATGGTAATATCATCATGTTTATTGATGAAATTCATATGATTGTTGGAGCTGGAGCTTTAGAAGGAGCAATGGATGCAGGTAATATGTTAAAACCAATGCTAGCTCGTGGTGAAATTCACTGTATTGGAGCAACAACTTTAAATGAATATCGTAAATATATTGAAAAAGATGGTGCTCTTGAAAGACGTTTTCAAAAAGTATTAGTAAGTGAACCAACAGTAATGGATACGATTACCATTCTACGTGGTTTAAAACAACGATTTGAAGTATATCATGGTGTTAATATTAAAGATAAAGCTTTAGTTGCAGCAGCGACTTTATCAGATCGTTATATTACAGATCGTTTCTTACCAGATAAAGCAATTGATTTAA
The DNA here is from genome assembly GCA_944358795.1 of uncultured Bacilli bacterium. Lineage (GTDB taxonomy): Bacteria > Bacillota_I > Bacilli_A > RF39 > UBA660 > MGBC107952. The sequence continues at coordinate 10,338 of CALVRW010000052.1, forward strand.
TCGATGAAGCATGTGCAACAATCAAAGTACAAATTGATTCTGTACCAACAGAGTTAGATGAACTAACAAGAGAAATCATGCAGTTAGAAATTGAAAGACAAGCTTTGAAAAAAGAAAAAGATGAAATGAGTAAGAAACGATTAGAAGAAATTAAAAACGAATTAGAAACGTTGCAACAAAAAGAATCTAAATTACGTGGTGAATGGGAACAAGAAAAGAAAATTAATGAACAAATTAGTAAAAAGAAAGAAGAAATTGAACAAACTAAATTTGAACTAGAGCAAGCAGAAAATCAATATGATTTAGAAAAAGCTGCTCGTCTTCGTCATGGAAAGTTACCAGCACTTGAAAAAGAATTAGAAGAATTACGTAAACAAGATTCTTCAAAAATATTAAGTGATATCGTAAGTGATAGTGATATTCTAGCAATTATTTCAAAATGGACAAATATTCCGGTAGAAAAATTATCAGGAACAGAAAGAGAAAGATTACTACACTTAAAAGATAATATGAAAAAAAGAGTAAAAGGACAAGATGAAGCATTAACACTTGTTAGTGAAGCAATTATTCGTGCACGTGCTGGAATTAAAGATCCAAAACGTCCAATTGGTTCCTTTATCTTCTTAGGACCAACCGGAGTAGGGAAAACCGAAGTTGCACGTACGCTTGCCCATGAATTATTTGATAGTGAAGATCATATGATTCGTATTGATATGAGTGAATATATGGAAGCACATTCTGTTTCTCGATTAGTTGGAGCACCTCCAGGATATGTTGGATATGATGAAGGTGGACAATTAACGGAAGCAGTAAGAAGAAATCCATATAGTATTGTCTTATTTGATGAAATTGAAAAAGCGCATAAAGATGTATTTAACTTATTATTACAAATTTTAGATGATGGACGTATTACTGATTCACAAGGTCGAACAGTTGATTTCAAAAACACGATTATCATTATGACTTCTAATTTAGGAAGCGAAGCAATTTTGGAAGAAACAGATATGGAAAAAGCCGAAGAAACAGTTATGACTATTTTAAAACATTCATTTAAACCAGAATTTTTAAATCGTATTGATGAAATTATTATGTTCCATGCTTTAAATAAAGAAGTCGTATATGAAATTTTAGATAAAATTATTGACGATTTAAATCATCGTTTACAAGATAAATATCTTCATATTTCATTAACAGATCAAGCAAAAGATTTTGTTATTGCTTCTTCTTACGATTCAGCATATGGAGCACGACCAATCAAACGATTCGTATCAAGACAAGTTGAAACGTTAATCGCAAATGAAATTATTAAAGATAATATTAAACCAAATGATACAGTAATTGTCGATGTAAAAGATGGAAAAATTTTCCTTGTTACTAAAAAGTAATGAACTTGACTAGAAAATGTAAATCCTTACAAATTCTAGTCTTTTTATTTACAATTTAATCATTGCTAAACGAGGAATTATATGGTAAAATTATTCTCGGAAAGAAGTAATGAGAGGAGGAAACACATGGAGATTTTTATTCCCGATATTTATCAAAAAAGTATCTACACCATTGATTATCAAAAACTTCAAAGTCGTGGAATTAAGTGTTTACTTTTTGATTTAGATAATACTTTAGTACCTGCTAGTATTAAAGTGCCGAATAAAAAAATAAAAGAGTTATTTACAGAGTTAAAAGAAAAAGGATTTACTGTTATTTTATTTTCTAATAGCCCAAAGAAACGATTAAAAGCATTTAAGGAAGAATTAGAAGTAGATGCACTAGCAAGTGCGATGAAACCATTTTCTAGAAATTACTTAAAAATAATGAAAGAATACAAATTTACAGTGAGTGAAGTAGCAATGATCGGAGATCAATTATTAACAGATATTTTAGGGGGAAACAGAGTAGGAATTACTACTATCTTAATTAATCCAGTTAGTAAACAAGATATGGTATTTACTAAAATAAATCGTAAATTAGAAGATTTTATTTTAAAACGTTTACGTGATAAAGATTTATTTACAAAAGGAAAATATTATGATTAAAAAATGTAGCGGTTGTGGAGTCGTGTTACAAACAGAGTCTCCTGAATTATTAGGATATACAAGAAATATCGATAGAGATTTATGTGAACGTTGTTTTCGTATCAAACATTATGGAGATTATCAAATAGTAGAAAAAGATAATGAAGCATATTTTAATATTTTAAAAAAAGTTGAACAAACAAAAGATTTAGTTTTATTTGTTATTGATTTATTTAATATAAACAGGGAAGTATATGAACTAGCACAAATGATAAAAAATCCATGTTTATTAGTATTAACAAAAAGAGATTTATTTGCTTCCGATATCTATGATAAAAAATTTATGGATGCAGTAAAAGATTTACCACTTGATATTGTTGATTCTGTTATGATTAGTAGTAAAAATAATCGTGGTTTTGATGAATTATATTCTAAAATAATGCAATATAAAAAGACAAATCATGTTTATGTAATTGGTCTTACAAATGCTGGTAAATCAACCATGCTTAATCAATTAATCAAACACTATTTTAATAAAGAATGTCAAATTACAACGAGTATGTTACCATCGACGACACTTGATATGGTGGAAATAAAATTAGATGATAATCTTACTTTAATTGATACTCCGGGAATTTTAGATCATAGCATTGCTAATGTAATAAACGCAAAAGATTTAAAGAGAATTGTTCCTAAAAAAGCAATTCGACCAATCACTTATCAAATAAAAATTCCTCAAACTATTATGATAGAAGATTTACTTAGAATCGATTTGTTTGAAAAAAATAATATTACGTTATTCTTTTCAAATCAATTAAATATGAAACGCTATTATAAAACAGTTTCATTCTTAGAAACATTAGAAAAACATGAGTTAGATGTTCCTAATAATAGTGATATTGTGATTTCTGGATTAGGCTTTATTAAATGTAGTAAATCTTGTCATGTTATTATCTATACTTTAAAAAATGTTGAAGTGAGTATTCGAAAAGCACTAATTTAGTTGCTTTTCTTTTTTTCTTATGATACAATAATAATAGTAGGATAGTATGAAGGAGTGAGATTTATGAAGTGTCCGAAATGTGGAGGACAAATTGAAGAACATAGTAAAGTTTGTCCAATTTGTGGTGTGCAATTAGTTACATCACAAGAAAATAGTAGTGTTACACCAACTCAACCAAGTGGAGTAGCACAACCAAGTAATGTTGCACCAACTCAATCAAGTGGAGTAGCACAACCAAGTTGTATTGCACCAACTCAATCAAGTGGAGTAGCGCAACCAAGTAGTGTTATGCCAAATCAACCAAATGGAGTAGCACAATCAAGTAATGCTACACCAACTCAACCAAGTGGAGCAGTAAAACCTGCACAAAAAACAACAAAGAATAAAAATAATAAAGTATTATGGATTATTTTAGGAGTCGTTCTTGTTGCAATTATTTTATTTGCGGTATTTCAATTTTTAATAAAGTCACCAAAAGAAGTGTTTGAAACAGCAGTTGATCAAGTTTATCATGCTGTAAATGATTCAGTAGTAAAAAATGTGAAAACAGAAAAAGGAACATATTCTTTAAAAGTAAATGTTGATGCGAAAGATGCGCAAGCAAAACAAATGTTAGATTTTATTAATAAAATTTCATTAAATGGTAGTTATGAAGTAGATAATGAAAACATGATTATGAATATGGCTTTGCGTTCTAAATACGATCAAGCTACCTTATTAGATATGGATTTTTATATGAATGAAAAGAAAGGATATTTATATTTACCTGGAGTTTATAATCGATATATCGAAACAGATGTTGAATCTACAAATACAGAAAAAATTGATAAAGAACAACTTTCAATTGTTTTAGAAGAATCAGTAAAAGCATTTAAAAAATCTTTAAAAGATAAATATTTTATTTCTGCAGATACTAAAATCAGTATTAACGGAAAAGAGAAAAAGGTTAAAAAAATTACGTTAGAATTAACGGAATCAAGAGTAAATGAAATGACAAAAGTAATATTAACAGAACTAAAAGAGAATGATCGTTTTCTTACAGCTTTAAGTAAGGTTGGAAATCAATCTAAAGAAGATATTAAAAGTGGATTAGAAGAAAGTCTTGCTGATGTAGATAATACAAACTCAACCAATTCAGGGGTTTATAAGTTTTCATTATATACAACGGGAATGAATCAAAATATTGTTGGATATGAAATTGATGGTTCTGATGATGAGTCAAGACAAATAATGAAAATTCAAGTAGAAAACGATACATATTATTATCAATTCATCAATGATGAAGACGAAGTATTAAATGGTAGTATCGAAGTAAAAGATGATAAGAAGAATGGTTCTAATATCATTATCAATGCTTCTATCACAAATATTGCTGATGTTAAATTAGAAATGGGTTATACAAAAGAAGAAAATGTAACAGTAAAAGCAAAAGAAATTACAAATTCTATTAATTCTGAAATGTTAACAGAAAATGATAATCAATTAATCATGCAAGGTTTACTTCAAAATGAAGGATTTATTAAATTGATGAATGATATTCAAAAACTAAGTTCTCCATATGGTTATTAAATAATTAAAGATTTAATACGTTATAATTAGTATAGAGTAAAGATATGTTCTTCTCATACAAATTGCTAACAACAGGAGTAAAACTGGTTAGCAAAATGCAAAAATGGGGAGGGGCGATTTAGTCCTCCTCCTATTTTTTTATGAAAAGAGATAATTAAAGAAAGTGATTTTTAAAAAAAACGTCGAAAAAAGTACATTGATAGTATACCCAGAAAATGGTATACTACTAATAGAATAGAAGGAGTGAATAAAAGAATGAAAGAAAAACGATATCAAGGATTTACGTTAATTGAATTACTAGCAGTTATCGTCATACTAGCCGTGATTGCTTTAATCGCAACACCATTAATTATGAATGTGATTAATGATGCGAAAAAGAGTGCGGCAAGAGATGCAGGATATAGTGTTATTAAGGCAGGAGAGTTAAAAGCTGCAACATCAGGGATAGAAAATACGAAGCCACCATATCATTATGATGAAAATAGTAATCTACCAATGAAAGGAACGAAACCAACAAAATTTACATTAGATATTAATGAAGAAATGGATACTCAACTTCGCGCATGGATTAACGGTTTCTGTGTTGTAAAGAACTATGATAATGAAACAGTGACGATTGATGAAAGTAAGAAATCAGAAAGTGATTGTGTAAACGGTGGAAGTAGTACAATCAAAAAATATGACAATGGAACAGCAATTTACTTCAATCCAGAAACCAATCAAAAATGTAGTGCTAGTGAGGCAGTAAGTACCCCAGGAACAAAGACAGGATGCATGAAATGGTATGCATTTAATGATAGCGAAGAGAGTAGTACAGTAAATGTGATTTTAGATCATAATACAACAGCAACTATCGCATGGAATTCTAGTAGAGATAATTCCGAAATGAGAGAAGTAAAAACAGCTTTAGAAAGTGATACGAGTACATGGAATAAGAGTTTAAAACCAAGACTAATTGAAGCAAATGAGATTGCCAAGATTACTGGAAATACTGAGTTTGACGCGACAATTCCAGGTAAAGATGATTTTTTTTATTTTGATACTAATACTGGTTCATTCGATCCGGATAGAGGAGAAGGAACGAGCAAATATGCATGGTTGTTTGATTATACAAATGAATGTAAAGACTATGGATGTAGTATTGCCGATAGTAGTACACGCGGTTATTGGACAAGTTCTCCCATTGTTATAAATACGCACAATGTGTGGTACGTGAGCTTCCGTGGAGATTTGTTCAACTACGATGTTTCATTTTCGGATAATGGAGTACGTCCAGTTATCACCATCTCCAAATCTGTCCTCTCATGAAGATAGAAAAGAGAAAATGAACGAAGTAAAAGCTGGAAGTAAAGAAAGAAATAAATGAAAAAAGAAGAGATGTCGTGGAAAATTTATAACTTGCCAGTAGGATGAAAAATTACTATATAAGAGAGACGTAACTCTCTTTTTATTATAGAATCGATAAAATTGTATGAGATTTCCTTTTTTTATGAAATAGTTTATGGTATAATGGTAAAGAATAAAGAATAGGATAGAGGGGCTGAATAATATGAACGGAATAGGGACTATTATCGGTATAGAGGAAAATACAGTTCTAGTAAAGATGGATCCTAATTTTAAACAAGAGAAGAGTTTAGTTGGATTATATATGGTATTTCGTGATACAGAGCGTATTATGGTAGGAGAGGTTACAAATCTAAAAGACAATATTTCATATGTTAATTTACTTGGAGAAGTTAAAAATAATCAATTTGTATTTGGAGCAGTTCATAAACCAAGTTTAATTGCAACAGTATCTTTATTACCAGATCGTTTATTACCATCGATTTTAAGTTCTACTTCATATTCAGAAGGAACTGATTTATATTTAGGAAAAAGTTCAGTTTACAATAATATCAATGTTACAGTAAAAATTAATGATTTTTTCAGTAACCATTTTGCTATCTTTGGGTCTTCTGGAAGTGGAAAATCATGTAGTTGTGCACGAATTATCCAAAATATTTTCGTAAAAAAAGATCCAATTCCATATCGAGCTAGTATTTTTATTTTCGATGCTTATGGAGAATATCATAGTGCATTTAGTAAGATTACGGGATCAGTACCAGAGTTGAATTTTAAATCATATACGACAAAACAAAACTTTGGAGAAACAGATTTATTATCATTACCATTATGGTTATTAGATGTTGACGATATTGCTTTATTGTTAGGGGCAGAAAAGCCATCACAATTACCAATTATTGAAAAAGCATTAAAGTTAGTTACGATCTTCGTAAAAGAAGAGTCTCTCGTTATTAAACATAAGAATGATATTATTGCAAGAGCACTCATTGATATCTTAGCAACAGGAAATACACCTGGACAAATTCGAGATCAAATTACTTCTGTACTTAGTCAATATAATACAAAAGAATTAAATCTAGATACAATGATTTATCAACCAGGTTATTCTAGACCATTAAAACAATGTTTGTTTATTGATGCAAGTGGTAAAATTCGTGATATTGAATTAATTACAACATTTATTCAAAAATTTATTACGGATGATTTAGAGTTAGAAATGCCAGATGGAACTTTCCCGTATGATTTGGAAGATTTGAAAAATGCTTTTGATTTTGCACTTATTTCAGAAGGTGTTTTAACAAATGAAAAAGTATTTGATGAAGTAAATATATTAAAAGTAAGACTTCATGGTCTTGTAAATAGTAATTATAAAAAATATTTTACTCATGATCATTTTGTAGATAGGGATCAATATATTCGAGAATTATTAACAGCAAATAATGGGAAAAAAGCTCAAATAATAAACTTTAATATTAACTATGTTGATGATCGATTTGCTAAAAATATCGTTAAAATCTATTCTAAATTATTATTTGATTATGCAAAAGGGCTAGATGAAAAAGCTAGTATGCCATTTCATTTAGTATTAGAAGAAGCACATAGATATGTACAAAACGATAATGACGTTAATTTACTTGGATATAATATTTTTGAACGTATTACAAAAGAGGGTCGTAAATATGGAGTAATTTTAGGACTGATTACACAAAGACCATCTGAAATGTCAGAAACAGTATTATCACAATGTACTAATTTCTTGATTTTTAAGATGTTACATCCAAAAGATGTTGATTATATTCGTGAAATGGTTCCTAATATTACGAATGAAATTGTTAAAAAATTACGTATTTTACAACCTGGTACATGTATTGCCTTTGGCTCGGCATTTAAAGTACCAATTGTAATTGATATTGATATGCCAGATCCAGCACCTACAAGTAGTAGTTGTGATGTTAGTGGGATTTGGTTTGTTCAAAATCCAAGAATGCATAAAAGTGATGTTAGTTAAACATCACTTTTTTTGTAGTAAATTCCTTGATAAGTATCTCTTTTAATAAATTCTTTATCGATATCATTAATGACAACAAATTTTTTTACTAACCAGTTAGGGGTAATTAATTCATCTTTTTTTGGATCTCCTGTAATTCTATTGACTACAATATTAGGATTTAAATATTCTAGTTGTGTACATACGATATCAATATATTCATCTTTCGTTAAAATATGAAATGGTTTTATTTGATAATATGTTTCTAGAGGAGTGTTTTTTAATACACTTAACATATGAATTTTGATTCCTTGAATATCAAATTGATTTAAATATTGAACTGTTTCTACCATCATTTCTTTCGTTTCATTAGGAAGTCCATTGATAATATGAACAACAACATTAATCTTTCTTTTACGAAGTTCTTTTACCATATTAGAAAAACATTCTAATGTATGACAACGATTAATAAGTTTTGAAGTACTTTCATGGATTGTCTGTAATCCTAGTTCTACTGTTAAATAAGTTCTAGTTGCAAGTTCCTCTAAATAATCTAAGCATTCTTCTGTAATCGAATCTGGTCTTGTTGCAATTGATAATCCTACAACATTTGGTTGTTTTACAATTAATTCATATTTCTCTTTTAATTCAGATAGGGGAGCATAAGTATTCGTTCTTGCTTGGAAATAACCTATATACCTTGCTTCTTTCCATTTATGATGCATTTTTTCTTTTATTTCATTAAACTGTTTTAAAATATCATCTTTTTTATTTCCAGCAAATTCACCACTTCCTAACTTGGAACAATAAATACATCCACCAGTACCAACCGTTCCATCTAAATTAGGACAACTAAAACCACCATTTAAACTAACTTTAAATACTTTTGAATGAAATTTGTGTTTATAAAAGTAGTCTAATGTATAATATCGTTTAAATCCATCTGTATGTTTGAATTGATTCATTTTTATCACATCCAGCCATAATTATAGCATATATTGTGAAAAAATGAGGAAAATTACGGTAAAATCAATGAAAATAGTTTTACTCTAGGTAGAAGTTTGCTATAATGGGTATGGAGGTAGAAAAGATATGAAGAAAAAAAATGATTTAGTAAAAGTAGCAGTCATTAGTTTTTTGATATTCGTTGTATTATCATGGATTATTCCAATCGGATCATATTCTTCTGGAACATTTACTGCTGGTGAGTTAGCACCACTTGGTATTTACGATGTTGTAAAAATTGTTCTAGGAATATTTGGTAATTACACGATTTATGGACTTATCTTTTTATTAATTGGAGCCCTTTATGGTGTAATGAATAAGACTGGAGTTTATTCTAATTTAGTAGAAGGAATTGCAAAGAAATTTAAAGGAAAAGAAAAAAGATTTTTAATTGTATCAATTGTTCTTTTTGCTCTTTTAGGTTCTCTTAGTGGTTTCAATATTGCATTATTTATCATTGTTCCATTATTCATTGCAGTTATTATGACTCTTGGATATGATAAATTAACAGCATTACTTGCAACTGCTGGATCTATTATCGTAGGTAATATTGGTTCAACTTATGGTTTTGAAATCAGTGGATATTTAAACTTATATTATAGTTTAGATATGAATGCTGATATATTAACTAAAATAATTTTCTTAATAATTTTAATTTTATTAACAATTTTATTTGTTACAAAGAATGCAAAATTAACAAAAGTTGAAACTAAGAAAAAAGCAACTAAAGCAAAGGCTACAAAAACTACAAAAGCAAAAAAAGGAAAGAAAGAAGTGGAAGAAGAACCTGTTGTTGCTTGTGAGACAAAAACAGAAATTCCATTATATGAAGTAAGCACAAATAAACAAAAGAAGAGTGTAGTACCACTTGTTATTATATTTGGACTTAGTTTCCTTGTATTAGTAGTTGGCTTATATAACTTTAGTTATGCATTCAATATTAGTTTCTTTGAAGATTTATATACATCAGTAACTTCATTTGAAATTGCTAATTTCCCAATCTTTAAATATTTATTAGGTTCTATGAACCCATATGGAGCATGGAATTTAGGGGAAATTGGATTTGTATTAGTTATTACATCTTTATTAATTGGATGGTTATATAGCTTAAAATTCCGTGAAATTATTGATGCAATGAAATCTGGTATGAAAGAAATGGTAAATGTTGCAATTATTGCAATTTTAGCTAACCTTGTTATGTATTTAGTATTACCATCTTCACAAACTGGATTACATTCAAATATTTTCATTACAATGAGTGATTTCATTTTAAATCTTACAAATCAATTTAACTGGTTTACTACTGGATTACAAGCATTCTTAGGAAGTTTCTTCTATAATGACTTTAAATATCTAGTAGATGCTAGTGCTGCTACAATTGCTACAATGCAAACGAATGCTTCTGTATATCCTGCTGTTGCAGTATTATACCAAGCAATTCATGGTATCGTAATGTTATTTGCTCCAGTAAGTTTAATTTTAATGACTGGATTATCATATTTAAATGTTTCATTAAAAGAATGGTTCAAATACATTTGGAGATTCTTATTACAATTACTTTTATTAACTGTAGTTGTAGTTGCTATCATTTTAGCATTTGTATAAAAGAGAAACGAAAGTTTCTTTTTTATTGAAATTAAATCAAAATTATTGTACAATTAAAGTAGAAAAAATAGGAAGGGTATTTGTCAATAATTTAGACACTTTTTATAGGGGGTATTGTTAATTTTTTAATGATTTTTCAAAATTATTAGGGGAAACATACCCTAAAGAAGAGTGTACTCTTCTTGGATTATAAAAACCCT
>CALVRW010000053.1 GCA_944358795.1 uncultured Bacilli bacterium
ACGGGGTGCGCCCAGTTATCACCATCTCAAAATCTATTCTCTCATAAAGATAGAAAAAGAGAAAATGAGCGAAGAAAGAACTGAAAGTAAAGAAAAAAATAAACGAAAGAAGAAAAAGCATCGTGGGAGAGCCATGAAAAGGCTCACCCGCGATGTAAAGGGCAAAAAATATGGAGTATTCCATATTTTTTATTTAAAAATTAACTACAGCATTGATGTGTCAAGAATAATTGGAGTAATAAATCTCTTCTTTCATAGAAAAAGCATAGATTACTATGCTTTTTGTGATTGAAATAACATTTCCTTTTCGAATCAAGAACGCATTTTCTCTACTAACATATAATGGTGTAGGAGGGATATGCGTGTTTAATTTTTCAGATAGTTTTTTTAATAAAGTGGAAAAAAAGACCAATGTTGGAAAGGAAACGATTTTAGAACTTGCGAAAAAATTACAAGAAAATGATTTAAAAAATGAAACAACTTTAAGAGAAGTAATTCAAGAAATTGGTCAAATGACAGGAAAAACAGTGTCAAAGGAGAAAGAAGATAAAATTGTTAGCGCTGTTGTGAATGACCAAGTACCAAAAGATTTAGATAAAATGCTTTAAAGATGGAAAACAAAGGATGATTGTTGCTTGAAACTTAAATTTTTGTTAAAATGATAATAGGTGAGAATATGGTAGAAACAGTAAAACAACATTTGGATGATTATGTCGCATTTAAGGATAACATACCAGTGGCTTCTAGCCAAATGTTACGTATTATGTCAAATTTAGAAATAGAAATGATTACAAAAGATATTTTATCGATATTAGATAAAAAATATAAGTTAGAACCATTACCAAGTCAAGATACAATTCAAACAATTATTACAAGTGTCTTTGAAAATTCCATTATTCGTAGTGATAGTGAATTAAGAAGATTTTTAGATACAACAACACATCAATATGAAACATTAAAAGAAGAAGAAATCATTCCAACTATTGAACAAGAATTTGAAGATTTAACTGGGGTAATTAAAAATATTTATAATAAAGAACAAACGAGTTGCTATGCAGATTTTCCAAGAAGAACAACGGAAATGATTGCACAAGAATTAAAATCAACTTGTGGAGAATCTTATGAAGTAGTGAATGTAAAATTGAAGATGCAGTTAAAAAAAGAATTAACGAAAGTTTTACAAAAGTTTTTAGATGGTGCGTATAAAACGATTCATACACAAATATTAATGAATATGAAGCATCAAATTGATGAAGTAAAAATGATTTTAAAATAGTCGTGTGACTATTTTTTTGTAAAAGAAAGGATGATAAAGTGGAACAATATCGTAATACGTATATGAAAGTATCATTATCAAATATAGAAGATAATGTGAGAACAATTATTAGTACATATTCAGGTTATCAATATTATTTTGGAGTAGTAAAAGCAGATAGTTATGGACATTGTGATAATGAAGTTGTAAACAGTATCGTAAAAGGGGGATGCAATTATTTAGCAGTTTCTTCTTTAGAAGAAGCATTACAAATTAGAAAAGAATTAAAAGAAATTCCAATTCTTTGTTTAGGGGTTATCTTACCACAATATCTTTCAGTTTGTATTGAAAATAAGATTACGATTACAATTCCATCATTAGAGTATGGAGAAAGTATTCCCAAAGAACTATTATCAAACTTAGTTTGTCATATTAAAATTGATACAGGAATGAATCGTCTTGGATTAAAAAGTAGTAAAGAAATAAAAAAATTATATGATTATTTAAAAGAATCTAGTTGTAAGATAGAAGGAATCTATACACATATTTATGAAGCAAGTAATAAGGAGAAAACAGAAAAACAGTTTCATAAGTTTTTAGAACTTACTAGAGAAATTCCCTTAGAAGAGATTCCTATTGTTCATATTGCACAAAGTGAAACAGTTGTATCATTTTCTAAATTACCTTTTGTAAATGGGTGTCGTTTAGGAATTGTTATGTATGGTATTACTCCTTCATCAATTCCATTAAAATCTACATTCTCTATTATAAGTCAAATTATTGAAATTAAAGACTTGAAAAAAGGAGAAACTGTAGGATATAATAGTATCTACACAGCGGAAGAAGATGAAAAGATAGGGATTGTCGCAATCGGATATGCTGATGGAATAATTCGTAAAAATACTGGAAGAGATGTTTTTATCCATGGAAAACGTTATCCAATTATTGGTAATATTTGTATGGATATGTTAATGGTTAAGATTGACGATACAGTGAAGTTATATGATGAAGTAGAAATAATAAAAGATAAAGAACATTTAATTGAAATATCTAAGTATTTAGAAACAATTCCTTATGAAGTGATGTGTAATATTACGAAAAGAGTTCCAAGAAAATATGAAAAAGCATCATGATAATATTGATTTTAGTAAAAGGAGATGTCAAACTTGAAACTAATTCATAATTTAATATTTTATCGTACTAAAAATATCGTATTTGGGAGAGTCATTATACCACAGACTATAAAATATAAAGAAGATTATAATTTGGGATTTCCGTATCTAAAAAAATCTGTTGAATATTTAAGATCAGAAGATTTTGTCGCTTGTAAAAAAAAGTGAGTATGATCGAAAAGTTACGAATGTTTTGACACAAGACAAATTGAATTTATTATTTCATAAAGATTGTCTCCCTGTAGACGAAGGAAAATTTTTCTTTGAACCTGTCTATTTAGGTTCTCCTTTTTTTCCAGAACAGAAATATGTAAGTAAAAAACAATTAGTAAAACAACTTCAAATATTAAATCAAGTGAATGAAGAAGAAAAATAATCTCAATGTCATTAACTTAAGAAACGCGAAAGCGTTTTTTTTGATATAATAAAAGAAAAGGATAGGAAGGTTTTAATATGAGGCAAAGTCAAAATGGGACAAACTTCATCAGAGACCAACTAGAATCAAAACTAAATTATGAACTTGTAAGAAATAAAACAACAGATTTTACTAGAAAAAGGAAAATAGGTCCAAAAGAATTAATAATTTATAATATGAATAAGAAAGGATTAAGTTCTAAAATGGAAGAATATCAATTTTTTAAGATTACTGGATATGAAAGTATAAGTACTCCAGGTATGCTTAAGCAAAGAGAAAAGCTAAATCCAAATATATTTGAATATTTGAATAATGGATTGCTTGATGTCTATTATCAAGATTGTAAAGAAGAAATGAAGCTATACAAAGGATATTTATTAGCTGCAACAGATGGAAGTGAATTTGAAATACCCAATACTAAAACTAGTAAAAAAAGTTTTGGTAGTACAACTTCTAGAAGAAAAAAACACATACTACAGCAAGGGTAAAAGTTTCTATAGTAATTGATATACTTAATAAATTTGTATTAGATGTATGCATTGCAAAACATAGAACAAATGATATGAAATTATCAAAAATACATAGAGAAAATATGAAATTAAAATTTAGTAATTATAAAATGATAAGTATAAAAGATCGCGGTTATGTAAGTTTAGAAGATATATATTATTCAATAAAAAACGACATAAAATTTATTCAACGTTTAGATAGTAAATCATTTAATAAAGAAATAAGTCAAATGAAGAGTAATGATGAAGAAATAGAAATTCAATATGAATATAATCGAATTAAAGCTCTAAAGAAAACTGCACCAGAATTATATGAATATTATTTAAATGGTAATACTATTAAATTAAGAGCTGTAAAAATTGAACTAGAAACAGAAAAAGAAATACTATTAACTAATTTAGATTTTACATATGAGGAAATAAAAGAATTATATAAATTAAGGTGGGCAATTGAAAGTACATATCATCAACTAAAAGAAAACTTAAAAATAGAAACAATATCAAGTGGGAAAGAAGTTATTGTTAAGCAAGAAATATTAAGTCAAATGTTAGTATATAATATAGCTCAGTCACACATAAATGTAGCAGAAGCAAAAATTAATCAACAAAAATGTAAACATAAAATGAAAATAAATCATAATATGGCAATGGGGTTATTAAAAAACTATTTTATATATATTATTATGGAAAAAAGTTCAAAAAAAAGATTATTATTAATAGATAAATTTGAACAATTAATTTTAAAATATTTATGTCCAACAAGGAAAAATCGTAAATATAAAAGAAATAAAAAAATAAATAATAAGCATCATATTAATAAACGTAAAACATTTTAAATTTATATTAATAGTAAAATTTTGATAATAAGTATCAATTGTTTTGTTGTGTCTAAAATTAAACATAAAAGTTATATAAACAAAAAAGCAAGAATTTTTTTTCTAAAATTCTTGCTTAA
>CALVRW010000054.1 GCA_944358795.1 uncultured Bacilli bacterium
TACAATTTATAGAGTAGATTAATGTCTACTTTTTCTTTTGATTAAAAAGTATGATATAATGAAATAGATTTTATGCGAGGAAGTGATTTATATGTCAAATAATAATAAAAAAGAGGGGGTTAATAAAATTGGTATCAACTGGTACCCAGGTCACATGGCGAAAGCAAAACGACTTATGAAAGAGAAGTTACCTCTTATTGATGTTGTTTACGAAGTAATCGATGCACGAATGCCATACTCATCTAAAATCAAGGATTTAGATGATATTATAAAGCAAAAACCACGAATTTTAATTATGACAAAAATGGATTTATGTGATAAAAAAGAAACAAGTAAATGGATTACTTACTATGAACAAAATGGATATCATGTTGTATGTGTTGATTTAACAACGGGAAAAGGAATGAATGAATTATTAAAAAAGACAGAAGAAATTATGGCAGAAAAAAATCAACAAGCTCTTGAAAAAGGAATGAAAAAAAGAAGAACAAGAATCTTAATCGTGGGAATTCCAAATGTTGGAAAGAGTACATTAATTAATCGTTTAGTAGGAAAGAAAGCTGTTAATGTTGGAAATAAACCAGGAGTTACAAAATCCCTTGATTGGATTCGTATTAATGAATCATTAGAATTATTAGATACTCCAGGAATTTTATGGCCAAAACTAGATGAAGAAACAGTGGCTTTTAATCTTGCAAGTCTTACGGCAATTAAAGAAGAAGTATTACCAATTTATGATGTTGTCACTTATATCATTCAAACTCTTTATCGCTATTATCCTGATAAATTAGAAGAACGTTTTAAAATTACAACCATCGATGAAGAAGATATGGTAGTAACGTTAGATGAAATTGGAAAACGACGTGGATGTATGATCAAGGGTGGAGAAATTGATTATGATCGCGTCATGGCACTGATTATGAATGATGTAAAAAATGGAATGATTAAAGGAATTACCTTTGATAGGTTAGAAGAGATGAATCATGATTAACATTGCACTATACTTAAACGAAGAAGGTAAAATAAAACAGTGGCCTGGTCAATATCAAAAAAGAAAAGCTTTAATGGAGTACCTCATTACAAAATTTGACGATCGTATCTATACAGAACAAGAAGTAAATGATATGATTAAACAGTGGTACCTATTAGACGACTATGTGATGATACGTAGATATTTGATTGAATTTCATCTATTAAAAAGAACGAATGATGGAAGGGAGTACCAAAAATATGACAACTAATATCAATTCTCTTGTTTTAGCATACTTAGGAGATAGTATCTTTGAAATTTTAATTCGAGAATATCTTGTTCATCAGAACATTTGTAAAGTAGATGAATTACAAAAAAAAGCCATCGAGTATGTGAGTGCCAAAGCACAAAGTCAGTTTTTAAGTGAGTTAGAACAAAAACAGATTTTAACAGAAGAAGAACTAGAAATTGTAAAAAGAGCACGTAATCATAAAGGAAGTAGACATCCAAAAAATACAGATATTGTAACTTATAAACGCTCTACAGGTTTAGAAGCATTGTTTGGATACCATTATCTCAATCAAAATTTTGGTAGAATCAAAGAATTAATGAAAATAAGGTTAGGTGAAGACTATGTATATCTATGGGAAAAATGTAGCACTAGAAACGATTCAAACAAAAAAGAAGATTAATCGTATTTACTTATATAAACATTTTAAAGATCAAGAAGTATTACAAGCATTAAAAAAAGTATCCGTTGATACAAAATACTTAGAAAAATATGAAATGGACAAACTAGTAAAAGGAAATCATCAAGGAATCATTTTATCAGTACCTGATTATCAGTATCAAGATTTAGATGACTTATTAGTAAAAGAAAATCCATTATTAGTAATTCTCGATCATATTGAAGATCCTCATAATTTAGGAGCTATCATTCGTACTTGTGAAGCAGCTGGGGTAGATGGAATTATTCTTCCAAAAGATCGTTCTGTTGGAGTAAATCCAACCGTAATTAAAGTAAGTACTGGGGCAATTGATTATATGAAGATTGCGCAAGTTACTAATTTAAATCAAACAATTCGTTATTTAAAAAAAGAAGGATTTTGGATTGTAGGAACTGATATGAATGGCCAAGATTATAGTGAAATTGATTACTCAGGTAAATGTGCAATTGTAATTGGAAACGAAGGAGAAGGACTTACACGTATGGTAAGAGAGAATTGTGATTTTATCGCAAGTATTCCTATGAATGGGAAAACCAATAGTTTAAATGCTTCTGTTGCCGCTGGAATTGTAATTTATGAAGCGATTAAACTTAGAAAGTAGGAACTATGAACTATAAAGAATACAATGATTATGAACTAGTAAATTATGTAGTAAGTGATCATAATGAAGAAGCAATGGAATTACTCTATCAAAAATATCAACCGATGATTATTTCTTATGCGAAAAAAATGCTTCCTTTTTGTAGTCAGGGAGGAATTGAATTAAACGATTTAATTCAAGAGGGATTGATTGGATTAAATAGTGCGATAGAGCATTTTAATGAACAAAAGGATATTACCTTTTATACCTTTGCAAAAACTTGTGTAGAGCGAAGAATGATTAGTACAGTAGTAAGTACAAGAAGATTAAAGCATAAAATTTTAAATGAATCTGTTCCTTTTGAAACCAAAGGAGAAGATAACGAACCTGTTTATGCAGATTATTTATTAAAAGATGAAACATCTGATCCAGAGTATGTACTGTTAAATAATGAAAGAGAACAGATATTAAAAGAACTAATTCATGATGAATTAACAGATTTCGAGTTACAAGTATTTGAACTAAAAATGAATCGTTTTACTTATGAAGAAATTGGAAGTATTTTAGATAAGAATATTAAATCGATTGATAATGCATTACAACGAATTAAAAATAAGATAAAAAAGATTTTAGTGAATTTAGAAGAAAAAGAATAGTGAATAGAAAAAGAATCTGAAATGAGATACATAGTGATTATGTATCTTTTGTGTTTTAAAGAAACTATGATACAATGTATAAAGTGATAGATTTCTAATAAAATGAAATGGAGGATCATTATGAAAAAATTAATTATAGATGGAAATGAAGCAGTCAGTAGAATTGCCTATTTATTTACTGAATTAGCAAGTATTTATCCAATTACCCCTTCTAGTCCAATGGCAGAACATATGGAAATATTTGCTTCTAACCATATGAAAAATTTATGGAAAGAAGAAGTACAAGTAGTGGAGATGCAAAGTGAAGCGGGGGCAGCTGGAGTACTTCATGGAGCTTTACAAGCTGGAACACTAGCAACAACATTTACCGCAAGTCAAGGATTATTACTCATGATTCCAAATATGTATAAAATGGCTGGTGAAATGTTACCATGTGTAATGCATGTAGCAGCACGTAGTTTATCGACTCATGCTCTTAGTATTTTAGGAGATCATCAAGATATTTATGCGACGAGAATGACAGGATTTAATATGTTATCTTCTTCTTCAGTAGAAGAATCTGGAGATATGGCAGCAATTGCTCATTTAACTGCAATTCATACAAGTCTTCCATTTCTTCATTTCTTTGATGGATTTCGTACGAGTCATGAATTAAATACCATTTCCTTGTTAGAAGAGGAAGATATTGCACCACTGGTAAATAAAGAAGCAGTTGAAAAATTCCGTTCCCGTTCATTATTTCAAACGCCATTTACAGTAGGGACAAATCAAAATGATGACATTTATTTCCAAATCATGGAAGCAAAAAATAAATTTTACGATCAAGTACCAGATATTGTAAATGAGTATATGGAAAAAATAAATGCGATAAAAGGGACACATTATAAACCATTTACTTACTATGGAAGTAGTGTTGCAAAACATGTGATTGTTGCAATGGGATCTGTTTGTGAAACGATGAAAGAAACAATTGATGTATTAAATAAAGAAGGTTACCAAGTTGGACTCGTAACAGTTCATTTATATCGTCCATTTAGTCCAAAACACTTAAAAGAAGTATTACCTGTTACGGTAGAAAGAGTCGCAGTATTAGATCGAACAAAAGAAAGTGGAAGTATTGGTGAACCATTATATTTAGATGTAAAAAGTGTTTTATCTGATATAGAAGTATATGGTGGAAGATATGGACTATCTAGTAAGAATACAACACCAGCTTGTATCAAAGCCGTATATGATTTTCTAAAAGAAAAACCAGTTCATAATTTTACAGTAGGAATTCAGGATGATGTAACCAATCTAAGTCTACCAATTGATGAAACCTTTAAATTAGAAAATAGTAAAGAAATCTTAATTTATGGATATGGTAGCGATGGAATGATTAGTGCTTCTAAATCATTAATAAAGATGATTGGCACAATCAGTAATCAATATGTACAAGGATATTTTCAATATGACTCTAAAAAATCAGGTGGTGTTACAATTAGTCACCTACGAATGTCTGATGAAAAGATACGTTCTACTCACTATGTAGAAAATCCTTCTTTTGTGACAGTATCCAAAGATACCTATTTATTAGATTTTGAATGTTTCGACCAAATCAAAGAAAATGGAATTGTATTAATTAATACATCAAAAACAGAAGAAGAATTAAATCATTATATGACAACCCCCGATAAAGAACAATTAACTAGTAGAAATATTAAAGTATATACGATTGATGCTTATAAGTTAGCAAGAGAGTTAGGTCTTAAGAATAAAATTAGTATGATTATGGAAAGTGCCATGATGTACTTATTAAAATTAGATTATGATCAAGCAAAAGAACAATTAGTACGATATATTGAGAAAAAGTTTGTAAAAAAAGGACAAGAAGTAATTGATGCGAATATTCAATCTCTAGATCAAGCAATTTCTTATTTAAAAGAAATCCAAATTTGTAAAGATGATAGTGAATTGTTAACATTAAAACAAGATTCTCTTCTTTCTATCATGCATAAACGAAAAGGGGACACGTTACCAACAAGTGCCTTTATCAAACAACCAGATGGTAGATTTTATTATGATCAAGAAAAAGTACCAACGAGAGCCATTGCAACCACAGTACCAAAATGGATTTTAGAAAATTGTATTAGTTGTAATCAATGTTCTTTCGTTTGCCCACATAGTGTGATTCGACCATTTTTACTATCAGAAGAAGAGTATCAAAATGCACCGGAGATGATAAAATCACGTGTGAAAAAGGCAATGGGACCAGGATTAGATGGATATTATTATACGATTGCCATGTCAATCAAAGATTGTACTGGATGTGGACTTTGTATTAAAACTTGTCCAAGTGTAAAAAAAGCATTAGAAAATCAACCAATTGAACAAGCAGAAGAAGCAAAAGAACAAGAAATTTTTGATTATTTGAATACGAATATTACAGAAAAAGAAGTTGGAAATAAATACACGATTAAAAATAGTCAATTTAAAAAGCCAAAGTTTGAATTCTGTGGTGCTTGTGCCGGATGTGGTGAAACAGCATACATCAAATTATTAACACAATTATTTGGTAATCAATTAGTGATTGCCAATGCAACAGGATGTTCCTCTATTTATGGAGCAAGTGTTCCATCTTTACCATACCAAGTATCATGGGCATCATCATTATTTGAAGATAATGCAGAATTTGGTTATGGAATGGTACTAGCCAATGAATTAAGAGAGAAAAAAGTTAGAAAAATCGTAGAAAATTATCAAAACGAAGAGGAATTACTTGCATCATGGCTAGAACATTCTAATGAAGTAGATAAAACAAAAGAAATTTATCAAACGTTAAAAGAGAAAACATTACCAAAACCATTGGAAGACATCAAACAAGATTTATTAGCCAAAACGATTTGGTGTATCGGTGGAGATGGATGGGCTTATGATATCGGATATGGCGGAATTGATCATGTTCTAGCAAGTAAAGATAATATTAATATCTTAGTATTAGATACAGAAGTATATTCCAATACCGGTGGTCAGTCTTCTAAATCAAGTCCAAAAGGATCAATCGCGTCTTTTACAACAAAAGGAAAAACAAATGCGAAAAAAGATTTAGCAGCCATTGCCATGATGTATCCTCATACTTATGTTGCACAAGTATCACTTGGGGGAAATATGCAACAAGTGATTAAAGTGATGAAAGAAGCAGCCAATTATCCAGGCCCATCTATTATCATAGCTTATGCACCATGTATTTCTCATGGTATAAAAGGTGGAATGGTAAATAGTTTGGAAAGTTCTAAATTGGCAGTACAATGTGGATATTATCCAATTTTCCATCGTAACCCAGAAACACAAGAATTTGTTTTAGACTATAAAAAAGTAAATTTTGATTTATATGAAGAGTATTTAAATACACAAACAAGATATCAAATGTTATCTGTTGTCAATCCCGACAAAGCCAAAGAATTATTGGAAAGTAATAAAGCAGATGCAATACGTAGATTTGCCTATTATGAATCATTAGAAAAGAATTGTAAATAATTCTTTTTTATGATATGATGAAAATGTAAAAGATAGATGTCTCTTTCATTAGGGTATTTGTCAATAATTTAGACACTTTTTATAGGGGGTATTGTTAATTTTTTAATGATTTTTCAAAATTATTAGGGGAAACATACCCTAAAGAAGAGTGTACTCTTCTTGGATTATAAAAACCC
>CALVRW010000055.1 GCA_944358795.1 uncultured Bacilli bacterium
TTTCCTCTTGTATCTCTTGGATCTTCTAACACTTCAAATCTTTCAAATAAGTTCATAATTAAACCCTCTTTCTACCTTGATTTAATTATACACTATTTCTTTATTATTTTTTAAGCGATTGCCTTAATAAAATTGACAATCTATTTTTCTCATAGTACAATGAACATGAAATACTAAATGCTAGTCATTAAAATTAGGAGTGAAAATATGAAACGAGAAAAGAAGAAAAAAGGGATTATCATTCTATGTATTGTGATAGTAATTTTATTGATTGGATATGGTACCTATAAATGGTTCCTTTTATCCCGTTATCATGTTCATACCGATGAAAATATCAAAGAAATAAAATCAGGATTTAAAATAACCGATACGATTACAGTAAATCCAACTCTTGTAGAAGATTCTCTTACATTTGGTAATGTAAAAATTCGAAATGATTTTAAAGAGTTTGAGAGAATTGATACCAAGGAAAATGGTACAATAACTTATGTTTTAAAAAGTACACCAGAAGAAGAAGGGAAGGGCTTTACTTATAGTTTGAATCGAGACCGCGTATTTCAGTTACAGCATGGTGATAAAAACGAACTGGTACAAGAGGAAACATTTGAACAATTAAATGCGAAAAAGATTTTAGAGCAAAATCATATTGAAAATGATATTGATTTAGTGAAGTATCTAGCCAAACGAGATATAAAAACACCAAATCTATTTACTAGTATCAGAGGAATCAAAGAAAATTACTTTTTTAACTATGTAATGCTAGTAGAATTTCCAAAAATGAATTCGATTACTTTAATTGATGGTCAATATGAGGGTTATATTTTAAATTCTAAAGACTTAAAAGAAATAAATATTTTAAAAGATGATCAAAAATACAGTTTTTTACTAATTGGTAAAAGTTTTGATGATGAATATGTAAAAAGTTTCTTGAATAATTTAATCATCGAATAAAAGAAAAATTCTAATTGATTTCAATTAGAATTTTTAATTTCTTCTATAATTTCTTTTCCTGTCATTTCACATGGAATATTAATTCTTTTAATATATTGTTTATTAAAATCTTGAAAGTTATTGACTCCTAAATCAAATACTTGCATTTCGATTCCGTTTCTTTTTAATACCCATCTACCTGTTTTTGTATTTGCGCCATATGGATATGCGAATACTTTTAAATCAATTTTTCCTAAATGTTTTTCTATTTCTTGATAGGATTTTTTTACATCATCTCTTAACGTCCTAACGGGAAGGCGATTATAAAAAACGTGTCGTTTACTATGACTAAAGATTTCTACATTACCACTATCATACATTTCTTTACAATTGTTCCAACTTAAATATTTCTTATGATCAATTGTTTCTCCAATATAATCTGTTACGACAAAAATAGATGCTTTGATATCATATTTTTTTATGATAGGAAAGATGTATTCATAATTACTATAGTATCCATCGTCCATGGTAAGTAAAAATGGTTTTCCTGGAAGTTTCGTATGCTCATTGTAAGCATCATTTAATTCTTGAAAAGAGATAAATGTATAACCGTCATCTAATAGGGTACGAATATTTTCTTCAAAACTTTCTGGTGTATTGATGTACTGAAATTGGTCAGGATCTTTTTCTAGTACTGTTTTTACAAAATCATGATATAACAAGATTGGGATTTTTACATCTGGTCTTGTATTTTTTTTATGTGTTTTTAAAGTAATTGTTCCGATGAACAGAAAAATCATTATAATGAAAAAAATGATGAAAGATTTTATTTTCATACTGGCTCATCTCCAATATAATATATTCGGCTTTTTATTGTTTGCTAGTGTTTCCACCCTCACTCTCATTTTATTCTTTTCATAAGATACAGTGGGGGTGATAAAAAGTGTTTTCAATTGCGATCATTGTCGCACTTTTCTATTTTATCTTTTCTATCTTTTTAAATACAAATTGGATAAATGATATTACGTGCTATTTTAGTTATCCTTTTGCTTTCTACATTGTTTTATTTATCGCACTCATACCAGGCTTTATTTATATGTTTACACTCATGAGTTTATTACTTCATAAAAAAGAGAAGAAACCATGTGTTAAAAAAGATGAAGATGTTACTATTTTAATTCCTGTTTATAATGCGAAAAAGACGATTCAAGAGACACTAGAATCAATCAAAAAACAAAAATATCGTGGTAAAATTTATACTATTATTATTGATGATGGATCAACTGATGGTTCGTTAGAATTATTACATTCATTAGATTTGGATAAAACGGTCAAGGTAATAGAATCGTGTCATAAAGGAAAATCTTATGCACTCAATGAAGGATTAAAATGTGTTCGAACAAAGTATACGATTACGGTAGATAGTGATACTGTTTTACATCCACTTGCGGTAAAAAAGATTATGGATAAATTAGTAAGTTCTAATCAAAAAACAGTGGCAACAGCAGGATGTTTATTTGTTAAGAATGATCAAAAAAACTTTATTACCAAATTACAACAATGGGATTATACTTTGGGTATCTTTGGTGTAAAACTTTATCAGGGATTTTATCAGTCTACGCTAGTTGCCCAAGGTGCATTTAGTGCTTATAAAACAAAGTATTTGAAACAAATAGGTGGTTGGCAACAATGTGTTGGAGAAGATATTGTTTTAACATGGGAATTATTAAGTAGAGGTTATGAAGTGAATTTTGCAAAAAATGCGATTGGCTTTACCGAGGTACCTGAGACATTTAGACAACTAGGAAGACAAAGAACAAGATGGGCTAGGGGAATGATAGAAGCATTTAAAAAAGTAAAAGTCGTTACTTCTCTAAAACTTGGTTGGAAATCTAGATTCTTAATGTATTGTAATATTCTATTTCCTTTTGTCGATCTAGCACTACTAATTTTTGTACCACTGGGAATTCTCTTCTTATTATTTGGTAATCAGTTATTCATGGGATGGCTAACATTGCTTGTAATTCCACTAGGTTTAATCCTATGCTGGGTAATTGAAGTAAAAAGAAAAAATATGTTACGAGAAATAGAATGTGAATTAGAAACAAGAAGTGCACTAGCATTCATATTCTATGTTTTATTATATGCCTTTGTTCTAGCACCTTATTGTTTAATAGGATATCTATCAGAACTTTTCAATGTTAAGAAAAAATGGTAACAACAAAAAGTAAATCATGACATGTGATTTACTTTTTTTCGTTGGAAATTAGAAGAAATAGTGTTCTTATTAAAAAATTTACTTATTTTATATTCCGTGGTAGAATAAGTGCAAACAAGTGATTCTTGTAAAATAGACCATATTTTAGAATGAATAGATGATAGTCTTACTAATTATGAATAAAAACATGATTAGAATGAAAATTTTTGAATAAATTGTAGTATGAAAAGTGATGTGAGAAACATGAAGTACCGATTAAAAAAATATTATGAAAGTATTAAGACTTATTTTTTAAGTGATAAACGTACTTTTGCAAAAGGATTTTGTTTTGACAAATTATTTTTAATTTTTATGATTGGGTCTATGGTAGGAACCTATTATGAACAAATTTTAAACTTAGTAAAATACTATTTAGATAATGGTACCATCTTTTGGGAATTTAGAAGGGGAGTTATATATGGTCCATTTAATCCGTTATATGGATTTGGAACAGTTATTATGACGTTGTGTTTAGCTAAGAAAAAAAGACCTTGGTATCAAACTTTATGTTATGGTATGTTACTTGGTGGTGGCGTAGAATACGCATTTAGTTGGTTACAAGAAACTTTTGTTGGGACAACTTCATGGGACTACACAGGCTATTTTTTAAATATAGGTGGAAGAACAACCATTCCTTTTATGTTTGCTTGGGGAGTTATGGGAATTATTTTTGCTTATGCTGTATATCCTTTTGTTTCTAATTTGATAGAAAAAATTCCGTATTTATTAGGAAAATGGATTACTGCAATTTTAGTAATTTTTATGTCTTTGAATATGTTAATTTCATGGACAGCATTATTCAGACAAACATTACGACGTAATGGAGTAGAACCAATTACTTTTGTTGGAAGACTATATGATGAAATTTATACAGATGCATTTTTAGAGCGCTATTATCCGAATATGCGCGCATCACAAAAAGAGAAGTAAGGTGAAAATATGAGTATGATGGAATGGATTAGTATCATCTGTATTGGAATTGGACTAGGTATGATACTATATTCTCGTTATGTAACAAAACAAAATGATAACAGGCCAATCCCAAGAAAAAAAGGAAATCATAAATTTTGTATTATGATACCTGCTCGTAATGAATCAAAAGTAATTGAAGAATTATTGATTAGTATTCAAAGACAGACTGTTTCTATTCATCCAGAAGATGTCTATGTGATTGTAGAATCAAAGTCTGATCCTACTGTAACAATTGTAAAACAGTATGGTATGAATTATTTTGTAAGAAAACATTTAGAATTAAAAAGAAAAGGATATGCATTAGATGAAATGATAAAAGAATTGATGCGACTTGGTAAACAATATGATGCATATTTTATTCTTGATGCCGATAATATTTTGGAAGAACATTTTATAGAAGAAATGACAAAAACATATGAAGCAGGGTATGATATTGGAATTGGCTATCGTAATTGTAAAAATGGAAATGATAGTTTGATTGCTAGTTGTACAGAACTAACGTTTACGATGTTAAATGATCATGGTAATCTTAGAAAGAATAAGGAATCAAGAAATGTAACGTTGTCTGGAACTGGACTTTATATCGCTGGAACTTGGATTGAAAAGTGGCAAGGGTTTCCTTTTCATACTTTAACAGAGGATTATGAATTAACACTTTGTTCAATTTTACATCATATGACTTCTTATTATAATAAAAAAGCAATTTTTTATGACGAACAACCAGTAACGTATAAGCAAAGTGTAATTCAAAGAGTTCGTTGGGTTCGTGGATATTTTGATGCAAGAAAAATTTATATACCAAAAATAAAAGAAAAAGTGAAAGAAAAAAATAAAAACTATGGTTCACAAATAGGTGAAATTGTCGGTGTGAAAACGTATATTTGGATGGTAATTGGAGTGATTTTATTTCTTTTCTATCAATTATATAGAATTGGAACTTCTTATTTGTTAGATAAATCGATTTATGAACTTGGTGTTGTGAAAATAGCTGGTATCTTATTACTTGTATATTTTGTAATTGCTTTTGTAACGTTTACTTTGATTTGGCAAGAACGAAAACGTTTAAATTTATCTTGGAAGATGAAGTTTTTCACGATTTTCTGGAATCCATTTTTTGTTATCACATATGTACCTTGCGCACTAAGAGCAATTTTAAAAAAAGAAGTTACTTGGGAACAAGTAGAACATAGCAAATCATTTTTTACTGAAAAAAATTAATTTACTGTTGGTAAGAAAAAGGAATTTCCTTTTTCTTTTTTTCCTATTCTTTTTAAATTCATGATATAATATTGTATTGAGCGAGGTGAAAACAATGGCTAATTTAGCACGTATTGAAGATATCATTGAAGTAGTAGGCATGACCAATTATATTAAGTCATTAGAACTAGCAGAACATCAATTAAAATACACCGGTTACATGATTGATGATGAAAATCAAGCTGTTTTAAATTTTAAATATATCTGTTCTCAAGAAGAAGTTTATTTACAAAAAATTGCTATCTCAAAAAATCGTAAATTAACATTTATTCAATGTAGCTGCCATGATTTTAATGAACAAGAATATTGTCCTCATATTGCCTTAGTCATTAAGTTTTTATTTGAACAAAAAGAAATGGTAAATGAAATTATTGACAGTTTAAAAGCAGAACAAGATGATAGCTTTAATCAATATCTATTTTCTCAATTTAGGAAAGAAAAAAAAGAGAAACAGCCGGTAACATTAGAAATTACACTAAAAAAAGAATATTATTATCATCAAGAAAACGGAACCTATTTATTGCAGTTAAAAATTGGACAAGAAAAACTATATCAATTAAATTCACAACTTCGTTATTTTTTACAAAATTATCATGAACCAGACTTTGAATGGGAATTCGGTAAATATTTTACTTACCAAAGTAGTACCCATTATTTTAAAGAAAGTGACGAAAAATTGCTTTCCTTTTTATCGGCATATTATAGTACGAAAAATCCATATGAATCTTATTATGATACAAAAATTCTATTATCGGAGTCATTAGCAAAACAATTTTTTCCTTTACTAAAACAACATGATTTTCATATTCAGACAGGATTACTAAATGAATATTATTCAAAAATACGTACGGATTTTAAACTGGAAAGTGAATTAAAAGAGGAAAATGAAGAAATTGAATTAACGTTACCAAGTTTAAATATAGAAGCCCTTACTTCAGATTATACGTATATTAAATATCAGAACAATATCTATGAATTGGATGAAGATAGTGCAAAATTATTATCGATTTTAATCACAAATAATCGAAAAAATATCGTATTTAAAAAAGAGGAGTATGAACAATTTGGAAAATTGATTTTTCCTGTTATTAAAAAAATGGATCAAGCAGTAAAAATTGATCATAAAATTAAAGAACAGTTTTTAGATACGACGTTAATACCTAAATATTATATAAATGCCAAAGATCAAAAAATATGTGCCAAAATTATATTGACATATCAAGATAAAGAATTCAATTTGCTAGCAAACAATACAAAAATTGGGGAACAGTTTATTACACGAAATCCATCGTTAGAACAAACTTATATTGATACGTTAATTGACTATGGATTTACTTGTAATCAAAAGGAACAAGAATTTGAATTAAAAGAAGTAGATCGCATTGCGGAATTTTTAGAATATGGATTAGATGCATTATGTCATAAGTATCAAGTATTGATTTCTAAAGACGTTAAAAATAAACGAATTATGAAAGATGTTCATGTAAAAAACTCTTTTGAAATTGGAAAAGACAATATTTTATCTTATCGATTTGATTGTAAGGAAATACCGAAAGAAGAATTATATCAATTACTTGCATCTATTAAAGAAAAAAAGAAATATTATCCACTTAAAAATGGTGATCTTCTTTCTCTACGTGATTCAGATTTAGAAACATTCACGTATTTAGTTGATTCATTTGATTTAACAGAAGAAGAACTTACAAAAGGAACTGTCGATATTAAGCCATATCAATTAGCCAAAGTAGAGGATGTGTTAGATCAGGAATATGTTTCCTACGGAGTTGATATTGAATCTTTACTAGATCGCTTTCATCATTATAAAGATCAAGAAATAACTTGGGATCAGAATAGTGAACAAGTATTAAGAGAGTATCAAAAAGATGGGGTCAAATTTTTTATGATGCTTGCAGAATGTGGGTTTGGTGGTATCTTAGCTGATGAAATGGGACTTGGGAAATCGCTACAAACGATTACCTATATGAAATTGCAGTTACAAAAACATGCAGATGCGAAATTTTTAATTGTCGTACCAACTTCGTTAATTTATAATTGGGAGAACGAAATAAAAAAATTCGCACCAGAGTTATCGTACTTAATTGTCAACGATAAGAAAAGTGAACGCGTTCAAAGACTAAAAGAATTAGATCATGTACAAGTTGTTATTACAACGTATGGGTTACTTCGTCAAGATATTGAATTATATGAGAAGTTATCATTTCACACGTGCATTATTGATGAAGCACAAGCTATTAAAAATTTAACGAGTCAAAATGCGAAAGCAGTGAAAAAGATTGTCGCAACAACCAAGTTTGCGCTTACCGGAACACCAATTGAAAATTCTGTTTTAGAATTATGGAGTATTTTTGATTTTGTTATGCCAGGATTCTTAAATAGTAGTAAACAATTTAAAGAATTGTATAGTATAAAAAAGATAGAAGAACACCCAGAACGTTTAGATGAGTTAAAAAAACAAATTAGTCCTTTT
>CALVRW010000056.1 GCA_944358795.1 uncultured Bacilli bacterium
AAAAAAATGACATCTAACAACCAGACAGATTAAATAGGCTAAAAAGCTTTTAATTTGCCTTAAACAAAAACAACTTTTTTTAGTTTTCCACTTGACAGGTTTTAATTAACTGTGAATAGTAACAAAATATTTTTAATATGTCTTGATATAGTAGATTTATCTCTTTGAAACAAAGATGACATTTGATCTAATGATAACCAAACTGTTTCATCATTAAAGGTTGTTTCTATTTTCACTAATCCATCTTCAGTTGTATAAATAATCATTTTTGAATTATTATCCATTCAGTAGGCCTCCTCTATTTCTTATATACTATTATATATTTTATTTATAATCATTGTATCATTTTTCTTATCTTTATCAATTATATGCTATGTAATAAATATCTTATAACAAAAAAATCCCTTTACCTTTATTTTCAGTAAAGAGATTTTTATTTACATTTATATGTTACCTATTATCCACCAGGTACTATTCGAACTCGACTCCTACATAGCATTTTCACTTATATCATATTGTATTTCATCATTTATTTTATCTAATATTTATAGATTATATTAGCTTTTAATCTTTTGAATTTTATTTTGTACCCAAAATGCACTCAAATTGAGTACACTATTCGATATTCAATATCATGATATGAAATTAAGTAAATTACAATTACTTTCTCATATTTGTAAATTATACTAAAAATATAATTTTATTAAACACGTATAATATTTAAAACTATCAAACTTTTTTAAAATACTTTGATGATTTAGAAATAGGTTCAACCGATCCAAAAATTTCCGTTATATTTTTATCAATATCCCGAATATCATCAATATAAAAAATCCTTAAATTCTGTATTGCACGAGTTATTGCAACATATATTAAATTTCGTGCTTGAATTAGATTCTCATCATCATAATCAAAATCATCATACCTGATAAAAAAATCTTTAATGAAATTTTTCTTGATTCTACCAAAGGAATCCCCCATAACTATCACAACATTATCGAATTCTAATCCCTTTGTGCTGTGAAAAGTATGATAAATAACATCTTCGTTTTGTTTATCTTCGATAAATGTATACCATTTTCTTAATTCATCAAAATTTAGACTCGTCATAAAGTTATCAATATTATCTTTATCAACTCTAAGTTTTTCTTCTATTAAATCTTCAAAAATGCTATCATAAATCTCATTAACATCCAATATTTCTTGTAATAACCTTCTCCAAACACTGTATTTAGCACTTAAAATTTTTAGACTATCAATAATTTGTTTAAAATTATAAAATTCATCAAAATTACTAGAATTAAAGAATAACGTTAATTCTTCAAACGTTATCTCTTCATATATTTGCCTAGGTATATAGGATGTTATAAATTCTTGTTCATTATTACTCAAAACAATTAATTTTATTAATTTATATAGAAATAAAGGGAACTGACCTAACTTAGTTATATCCTTGCTTAGCAATTCTGTGGCTCTTTGATCATACCGAACTTTGTAATAAGGTGTTTGGCATATCAAATTATACATATTACCAAAACCACTATAATTAGCAATTTCGTTATTTAACAACATGAAACAATGAAGAGGATTATTTTTGCTAATTTTTAATTCTTCTTTACAAACTGTTAAAAATTCATCAACCTCATCCAAATTTCCATTATAAAACCGAACTTCTCCTCCTTCTGAATCTTGATAAATTGATTTTTGAATTATCTCATCGTTTCTCACTTTGTTTGCTATTTTTATTATTTCAGATGCTGAACGTCTATTTATATTTTTTGCGATGACTTTGGAATTCTTAAAGAATTGGTTTTTATCAATCTTTCCGACTCCATCATCATAAATATTTTGTGCACTATCTCCAAAAAAACCAATCACTATTTCTTTATTTACACTTAATGCATAATTTTTTAATTCATTTAATAATTTAACAACTAATGCATTCGTATCTTGATATTCATCAACAAAAATGTACGGAAAAGAATCAACAAATATTCTCTTAATAAATTCAGAATCTTCTATAAATTTAGAAGAATATTCTAACAAGGTATCATGACTAATTCTCATCGTTGCTAAATTATCTACATTTCTTCGCGCATCATAAAAAACTTTAGTAAATCCTAATTCTTTATTCCCTATTGAATCAAGGACTTTACTATATTTATTTTTTTTCAAAATATTACTAACATACTCTTTACATTTAGTAGTTTTCCGCGATAATGGTATACCATATATTTTTTCAAATACCTCATTAAATTCAGTAGAATTAGATTTATAATATTCCCAAAAAATTTCTTCGTTTGCAATAATTGTTTCATTGTCTATTTGTGATATTTCTCTATATTTAGAATCAGAAATGATATTGTCGTATTTTTCAATCTCATTTTGCAATTTTAATTTGTGATAAGGCACTAATTCCTCATTAAATTTTTCTATAATCGACCAAAGACATTCATGTATTGTTGACACTAAAACAGTACTAGTATTTCCTAAACGATTTTTTATTTCACTAGCTGCAACATTTGTATAAGTAATACATAATATTTTTTGGTTATTATACTCCATTAATTTTTGTTCATTATATATAATATGCTTTATAGATTCAACAAGATTGTAAGTTTTTCCAGCACCTGCACCAGCATCATGAATAAAACATTTATGCTCGTTTATACAATTAAATAATTCTTTTAAAATATCTTCTTCTTCTTTCAAAGCCTCTAAATTAATTTTTTCAAACATAATTACTCACCACTATCTAATTGCTCACTAAGAAATTTTAAACCATTCGCTATGTACTCTGGTAATTTTGGAATACTATCTTGTTCATTCGTAATTAAATTAAATAGTAAATTATTTGAAAATTTTCCTTTATCTTCGCTTAATTTCATCTGCCATTTAAAAGAATTATCTTTATTATTTTCATACTTATTTTTCTTAACAATAGCAATATATGTGTTTCTTTTAGTTTCTTTAAGTGTTTTATTTAATATATTATTATCGAAATTAGTCAAAATAAAGGCCTCTTCAAAGCTAGTAGGATAATAGTTGTTTACCTTTGATTGGTATGCTACATAAATATTTTCTGATTTTATGAATGAATTGATATTTGATAATTTTTCATATCCATTTAAACTAGTTTTATTTATATCAGCCTTCTCAAAATAGTATTTTAAAGTTTCATTAGTTGTTTCTCTATCTTCTATATCTGTTATTTGAACAAACTTTTCTTTTTCTTCATCACTTCTTTTTATATCTAAATCTGTAATAATCAAAACAGGTACCTTGAGCTGTTTCAGTAAACTATCATATACCTTTGCATGAGCACCACCACAATGTAAAACAGTAACATAGTTCTTTTTCAAGATTGTATCATTTTGAATATAATAAGGTAAAATTTTATATTCAGCATCTCCTTCTACTATTATTACTGCATCTGCAAAAAACATATCAGCTGTTTGAAATTTCATATGTTTTTTTATAAATATAAATTCATCTTTATCTATATCTTTACTTATATCGCTATCTCTTATTGTAGTTACATAAGCGCAATTATTTTTATCATGCGTATAATTAATGAAATCAAAGCTTCCTGCTTCTTGTATTTTACTATTTAAAATATGTGTCGAATGAGTAGTTATTATCATCTGAGGAATGATATTTTTTTGACTTTGTGACAATAGTAGATTAATTGCCTCGTTAATATTTCTAATAAATAATTCTTGCATTTGAGGATGCATATAGGTTTCAGGTTCTTCTATTGCAATCAAATTAATTTTACTAGAAAATGATTTAACAGGATTTTTCTCAATATATTCTATTAAATTTGAAATAATCATGAACAGGTTTGTATATCCTAATCCAAATTGGCTTTCAGGTATTTCATTTTGATTTTCTGAATATACATATTGAATATTATTATTCAGTAAACTGTCAAAACTAAAATTCGAATGTAGATTCATTCCCATTTTTTTATTAGAAATAATCGCTCCAAATACCGTATTTACTGGCTCAGAATAATCTTTTTTTAACAATTTATCAGTTTCAACATTAAATGTTTTTATATTATCTTTTATTTGTTCTGTTTCTTGTAGTTTTTGTTGTTTAGCTCTATAAGAAATTATCTTATTAAATGATTTAGATAAGCTATTTTCTCCATTAACTGTATTCGCACTAATTTTTACTATCTCAAATAAATTCTTTAATTTGAAATCTTTTACCTCTTTATCTTCTTTATTTAAATACATAACTTTAAAACTTGAACTATCAATCAAATCAATCAATTCCAATAAATTAAAAATACCATCTTTAATTTTTTGCTTTACAGTCTCCAAGAACAACATTTCTTCTTTCAAACAATATTTTACCTTTATAGTTATTTCACCTTTAATTATTGATTCTCTTGTAAGAAAGCTTGCAATATTATTTATATAACTGTTTTGATCACTTATATCAACCATTAATTCGAAACATACATATGGTGTTTCATCAAATATACCTCTATCATATTTCTCTCTTATGTTATTAAGAAATGAATAATTTATATCTTTAGATGAAAAATCATTAATCGTTCCATTAACCATAAAATCTAAAGCTTCCACTATCGTTGTTTTACCACCATTATTTTTTCCTACAATAAGAGTTGTATTTTTTGCAATATTAATTTTTTCATCAGTTGTAATTTTATCTTCTTTACTCTTACAATGTGTGATGTCACCAGGATAATTAGATTTTTGTTCATACTGATTTTTAATTACATAATCATTCTTTGCAAAATGAATCAAATTATTCTCATTATTGTATTTTCTATAGTTTAATATTTTTAAACTTTTTAAATACATTGATATTCCTCCTTAGTTTTCACATTAATTATAAAAAATACTTAACTTACACCATTATTATTCTATACCTCTTAATTACAATCGATCTTCTACCCTCGTTTTAATTAGTCATCAGTCATGCTTAGTAATAACATTAATCTAGTCATTATTAAAATAATACTTTACAAGAATCAAATATTCAAAAATAAACAATAGTGTGTCATATAATTTTAAATCAAAATATGCAATTTTACTTTGCGGATAAATTAAACAATCTTCAATTTCAACCATTTTTTCACAATTATTATATTCATAATCTTCATGTTCAAAACCATTTCTTAAGTTATTATCAAGCATATTACTATTAGGTAATATTTTATCAATACCATATCTAGTAAACTCTTTTATTTTCTTTCCATTACTACAAAATTTCCCATTTAAAATTTTTTCAATATTAACATTTTCTATTTTTATTTGATCAACGGGAAATTTTTTTAATCCGTGTAATGCAAACATAATATTCGTTGATTTCATAATAACTTCATATAATTCTTTATATAAAATTTTCAATTTGCTTATGCTTGCCGTAACTATATAGTTTTTTTCGAAAAATTCATCGTTAATTTGTCCATCTTTGAAATATCGAGTACATACTAACGGATAAAACATATCAATTTCTTGAATAAAATTTAATAATACCTTAATAACTTTTTTCAGCTGGATTTCAATTTGATTATCCTTTGAAATCATCTGAACAACAGAAGAGAATTCTGAATTATTATTTTTTATAGAATTGAGTGTTCTATAAATATTGCTACCAACTATTGTGTGGGCTTTATAATTAGTAAATCCCGAAAAATAATCACCTAAAATAGTTAAAAACCTTTCTTCTGCGTCCTCATCACCTTTTCCGAAAATTTTAGACATTTCTTGATTCAAAAAATCTATCTTGTTATTTTTATAATAAGAAAATAGTCTTGTATAAATAGAAATTTGTTCTTTTTTCTCTTGATATCTATTTAAAGAAGAAATAATTTCGTTAATATTTTTTTCAAATGAAATTAAATTTGATGCTATTCGAATAAATGGGGTAGAATGTGTTTCAGGATTACTAAACGTGTCAATTATTGAAGGAAAATCTGGCGAAGCTTCAATTGAATAATCATAATCTCGGTATTTCCTATTTTCAATTTTTATTGCATTTTCTAAAAGTTCAAATCTCCATTCAATGTTTTCATTATCTACTTCAAAATGCATTTTTGCCTCAGTTAGACATTTTGGACAACTAATATAAATATATGTACTTTTAATATACCCAATCGGTATTCTAACATTAATTATTGAACCGCAAACTGGGCATTTATATTGCGTATTTGTTACCATAACATTTCTCCTCTATTTTTATCAACGATTTTTCTGCTAAATTCAATTTCTGACATTCTGATATTATCTACTCATCAAAAATATGTTGCAAAGTAATACGATTATGGCTAACATACCAAGAATAAGCCACACAATCAATATACGCTCTGAATGCTATATTTTTCTTTAAATTTTTTATATTCTCTATACAAGTTTTTACATTTTTAAGAAAAAGACTTAATATTACCATTTCTATCAATTTGTAATTGTTATGATTATTAAGATATTATGCACCAAAACATAAAATCAGTTATTCACAATTAATCTATATATCTATTTTTTAAATATATAAATTTCAATCTATTCTTCACTGAATTTTCTGCTAGAAATTTAATTGCTTTTACAATATCATATGTAGAATAACGTATGTTTAATTGATTTTCAATTTCTATTATCATTTCTAAGTTTATTGTGTTATCATTAATCGATACTCCAAAATCTTTTAATGACTGTAAAATAACTTTTTGTTCTTCTGAATATTGATTAATATTACTCAATCCTAAAATTCTTTTATTATATCGTTCAATGAATGTTTTAAGAGTTTCTAACACAAATTCCCCAAATGGCCATTCAGAATATGCATCATTCAAATCTATACCGATTTTAGCAATTGGATAAATATAGTGTTCTAACGAAGAATATAGAAACCTCATATAATAATCAATTATCGTAGAATTAGATATTTCATCATCATTATTATTATATTTACGATAAAAATTAATTTTATCTTTATACGAATTTAATAATATCTTTTGATTAAGTTCATTTTTATAAAAAAATTGTAATACTCCTCTTATACAAATTTCATCAATCTTAGCTACAGAATAACTATATTCCTTAAATACTTTCTGCGCCATAAATGGTAAATTTGAAATGCTCGGATAATATAAATCAGTTTTTAAAACATTTAATATTTTGGATATTATTCCAATCGAATAATGTGTATTTTTTCTTATTTGATAATAAAATTCCTTTTCAATTCCAAAATCAGAACATAATGCATCGATTTTTTCCTCATTTATACTATTTTCGATTTCCTCAAAATCTTCGTCTTTAGAAATCGATAATTGAATTACAATGTTTTCCCTTACTACATCGTCGATATTACTGGTAGAATAAATATACCCTATCGGATATTCTCCAAGTCTTCCAGCTCTACCAATTGTATTTTTTAACAAGAATTTATTTGACGTAATTCTATTACTTTTAGGATGAATAAACATATTTTTAGTTGGAGTGTTGATACCTTCAGAAATCGAATTAGTCCCAATAAGCAGAGAAAAATTATCATTTTTGTTAAATAAATTAATCATTTTATTTTGAATATATTTTGGCATCTGACCATGATGAACCAAGATTCCTTTTTTTAATAATTTCACCACAGACCAATCAGGATGATATTCTGTTTCCAAAAAATTAATAAACTCGTTATATTTATTTTCATTAAAATATGAACAAATTATATCCACAGTATCATTTATTAATGTAGGTGTATCACAAAATAAAATCGATTTTTCTTTTTGCGCTTTTTCGTATAATGTAGGATAAAATTTTTCTTCATCAACTATTCGAAAAACTTTATCAACTGGGTTGTATAAAGAATCAAATTCTTGAAACCCATATTTTTCAAAACCCTTAAAGATTGCATTTGGTGAAAGCAAGAATATTTTTTTGCATCTTAATGATATTGAATCTAAAAATGATTCAGATAATTTATAACCTCTTTGTTCTCTGGTAGAATCTTCTAATTTATATGCTTCATCTATCACAAAAAGATCAATTTCTTTAGGAAGATCCTCTTTAATTTCCAAATACTTTTCTTGGGTTCCAATAAAAAGTAGAGGTTCATCATTTATTAAATAAGTTATTTCTATTTTTTTTCGATCAAATATACTATAAGTTGAAAAACTAGGATTTTCTTTAAAACTATTCTCTAGCTCATATGCTAATGCATTTGTCGGGACTATATAAACAACACTAGTAAGTCTTTCAACATATATGTATTCTTTAACTATCAATGTTTTTCCAAATGAAGTAGGTGCAGATAAAATACATCTTTCATTTTTCTTCAAATAATTTAATGCTTCAATTTGTTGTGGTGCAAAACAAACTTTCTTATTTTTAATATGTCGAACTTGTCTTAAATCGTTCTTTACATATAATATTTTTTCCACCAGCGTTTGATCATCCGATTCTGAATAATACGGTGTCAAATCATACATTCCTAAATCTAAATCACTTACAACCTTGCCTTCATCAATCAACATTAACAATTGTTTTCTTTTATCATTGAATAATGTCACAATTAACCATCTCCCCTTAATTGATCTATTATTAAACTTGCTCGTTTCATAATTTCTTTTATCAAAGTTTTTTTATCTCGAATTGGTAAATGGAACAAGAATATCTCATATTCAGAAGCAAGATTATCAGACTCAATACACTTTTTAAT
Organism: uncultured Bacilli bacterium; assembly: GCA_944358795.1. GTDB lineage: Bacteria > Bacillota_I > Bacilli_A > RF39 > UBA660 > MGBC107952. The sequence goes on from CALVRW010000056.1 coordinate 8,692, forward strand.
ATTATTTTTCAAATCATCGACATTTACACTAAAATCATCATAAAAATTGGATTTTAAATAATCTTCCATTTCAACCTCATTGCTGTGTAAAACAAATCCAGCAAAAAAAATCTTTTGTTGCATAAAATCAGATAATGACACAAAATCATATGTATCTACTTTCAGATTTTTAACTACAATCTTCCATGAATCGTCATTTTGTTCAATCTTTCTTTTGAAACTATCTAGTTTATTAAATATATTTTTTGTTAAAAAATCTGAAATCACAGATTTCATGCCATTATTTAAACTTTCATAAAATTTAGCTTCACCCAAAACTAATACATTTTCTTTTTTATCAAACATACAGGCGTCAGATCCAGTATGAGTATCTGTTAAAGTCTCGGTGATGTCTATTATTCCTACGGATAAATCATATCCATATATATCGCGAAAAACCAACCCTAACATTCCTTCCGCTAAAAAAGAGTAGAATGTTTTGTTTGAATTAATGGACTCAATTATAAATTTTGTAATATCTTCAACATCTTTATTAGGTAAAAATCTTTTCAAAACCAATACTTTATCTCTTCCCAAAAAAGCATCTTTTTGAAACATGAATTTTAAATTATTATCTTCGAAAATGATATCAGGCAAAATTTTTTGTATATCTGTTGAATCGAATTTGATATTTCTTATTGAAACCACGCCAAACTTTGTCTTAATTTTTTCTTTTTCTACTTTAGTATGTAATTCAAATCGATTCATAATCTCCCTCCTTTAAATTAAAATTGACAAAAGGATTACCTAATTTATAGTCAACTAGAATTTTCTTTAATCCACTGCTCAATCTCATCAACGCAATACTTTAAATACTTCTCGACATCTTTACTCCAAAAATGAATAGGAATCCAATCCATCTGACGTAGCAAATTATCATTTTTTATATCTCTTTGGATATTTTCCTCGATTTTTTCAATCCAAAAATCTTTATTGTTCTTAAGTTTATCCTTTGTTTTTTCGAAATCTTTCCCGTGCCAAAATTCGCCATCAACAAATATAGCTATCTTGTATTTTGTTAACACTATATCCGGAGTTCCTGGCAGTTTTTTATAATTCAGTCGATAACGATATCCTTTATGCCAAAGTGCTTTTGCTAAAATTGATTCCACTTTGCTTTTTTTATGACTCAACGCTTTCATACGTTTTGAAATTTCCGGAGTAGTTTTTAATTTTTGATGTTTCACATACATCACCTTACTTTAATTGTTTTAATACATATCGCTTATTCAACCAAAAACTTTGTTTTGTCATCCATTCTCCATTTGGTAATTCATCAGCATCTCTTTCAATATTGCCTTTTATGAATCCATCATTTAGCTTATAAGCGGATTTTGGGGCATGTGGGCGTATATGTATGATTTCAGTTTCTTTCATTCCGGGCAAATTGTTTTGAACTTCTAATTCGCCATTTACATTTTTAACCTTTTCAAAAATCACACCACTTTTGATTATATTTTTATAATTTTGCCATTCACTTTTCACAATGTCATTCAAATCATAGTAAGGCATATGCCATAATTTTGCTTTCTTTAATACATAAACATCATCAACTCTTTTGAAAACTACAAATAAGAATTGCGTTGTATCAAAATAATTAAATACTGTAGAATCTTCCCATTCTTCTTGTACAAGTTCTTTGAATTTGAATGGTGCAAAAGACATATTTTCTTTATTTTTTCCATTTTCTTCTATTCGTATGGTCTTAACTACGATATTTGCTTTTTGGAATTCTGCGGCATGATTACCTTTGATTCCCAACATTCGGAATGCAAGATCATTCCATTGCGCTTTGTTATTGTTATACGGGCGATCATACATTTCACATAATTCTTTATCTGTCATGCCAATGTGCTTATTTATCAAAGATACGACATGTTCTTGGAAATTTGTTTTAATATCTCCTTTTATGATAGATTCACACGGCACATTGTTTTGAAGGATATAATTTTTCAAAACATAATTCATGTAAGATACTTTGAAACAATAATTTCTTTTCTTAGCTAAAGTATGATCACCATAATATTGCGGCCTCATGCTTTTTTTGGCAGTTGCGCCTTTCGTACAAGCTCCCAGATACATCGTATCTCCTTCACTTAATTCATGAGCTTTTCCTTGTTTGATTTTTTCATTGATTTGATTATAATCATCGATGATTATCTTAAGATCATCCTTAGGCGGACTAAATAAATTTACAAATTTAATGACATAATCCAAACGTTCTATGGACTTGTCCCTCAAATAATGAATCAAAAGGATACATTTAATTTTTTCCCATACATGACTTTTATAGAAATCTTCTTCTACAGGTTCATTGTAAGAAATATTTGTTATGGACAGTCTTTCCCCTGCTCTATATTCACCTTTTTTCGTCTTATCAATAGGTGTTTGTTTTAATTCTAATCCTATCTTATTAAAATCCGCTTCTTGATTACCATTTGGATCATAACCAAAATAGTATTTTTCT
>CALVRW010000057.1 GCA_944358795.1 uncultured Bacilli bacterium
AAGATTTTAGTAAAATAGACGAAGTAGGATATACAACGAAGAGCGATGGACATGGATACGGATTATCGTTAGTAAGAGAAATATTAAGTAAAAATGAAAGACTAGAAAATACAAGAGCAGTAACAGGGAAATTCTTTACACAAGTAATTAAAATATCTGATATGAAACATGATGGTGAATAAAAAGAAATGGTTCAATTTACAAAACCATTTCTTTTTTTATGAAATTATATTATAATTAGTTTATGAGATAAGGGGTAGATATAATATGAAAAAATTAATACTGTTATTATGTGGAATTATATTATTTAGTGGCTGTGGAAAAAAAGAAGAAACTGTTGTGGCAACTTGTAAAAAGGATGAGATTCAACCAACTTATACAGCATCATTTACGTTTGTTCTTAAAACAATTGACAATGAATCAATTAGTTCTCTTGATATTTCATCACTCTACAATTTAACTTATACTGACGTTGATCCAACAAATATTAATAATAAAATCAAAGAAGAAGTAGAAATTTATAAAAAAGATTTTAAAGATGTTACTGCCGAAATTGGGGATAATGAAAATCAACCTTTTTATAACCTATCAATTCCTATGAATGAAGAAAATGTACAATTTTTTCAAAATGCAGATCCTACTTATGTAAAAGATGGAAAATTATTAATTAATAATTATCGAAATTTCTTATCAACTTCAGGATATATATGTTCATAAAAATCATAAATTTTATGATTTTTTTTAAACTCCTCCAATAATTCCTCGTTTTCTAAGAATAAACTTTCTAATCCAATCTACTGGAATAACTGTAATTGCAAACAATAACATTATGATAAATTCTTTTGGTGTTAATCCAGCTGTTCTAAATAAACTACCTCCATAATATATTAATAACACTTGTACCAATACTATAAACATCATAATTAAAATGAATACTTTGTTTTCTTTTAAATGAGCAAAGATATTTAATCGATGAGTTCTGGCATTGAAACTATTAAAAATATCAATAAAAATAAATAGGCCAAAAAATGCAGTCATAAGATAAATTTGATTTACATCTGGTCGAAACCAACTTTTGATCATTGGTGATTTTAAAAAGAAAATACACAAAATACAAGAATATAATCCATTTACGATAATCTGATTTATCATATATTTATTCATAATGGCTTCATTTTTCTTTTTTGGAAATTCTTGCATATATTCTAGCAATGGCGGCTCAAATGCAAATGCAAGTCCTGCTAATGTATCCATTACCATATTAATCCATAACATTTGAATTACAGTAACTGGTGTTTCAATTCCAATAAATGGGCCAATGATGGATAATCCAATCGCACAAGCATTAATTGTTAACTGTAAAATAATAAATTTTCTAATACTTTTAAAGATTGTTCTACCAAATAAAATTGCTTTTGAAATTGATAAAAAGTTATCATCTAATATAACGATATCACTTGCTTCTTTTGATACTTCTGTACCACTTCCCATTGCAAAGCCAACATCGGCTTTTTTTAATGCTGGAGCATCATTAACTCCATCTCCAGTCATCCCAACCACTAAATTTAATTCCTGAGCTACTCGTACTAGTCTGCTCTTATCTTGTGGTAGTGACCTTGCAACAATTCTTAAGTTTGGTAATAATTGTTTTACTTCATCATCTTTTTTTTGAGATAATTCTAAAGATGTTAATACAATATCATCTGGTGTTGTTAATAGTCCTACTTCTTTTCCTATTGATATTGCTGTATCTTTATTATCTCCTGTTATCATAACTGTTTGAATATGCGCCTCACGTACTAATTCTATTCCTTCTTTTGCTTCTGCTCTAATATCATCTTTTATAAATATAATTCCAACTAAAGTCAAATCTCTTAACTCTGTTTCTCTCATATTTTTAGAAGTAGCAAGGGCAATCGCACGAATCCCCCTACTTGTCATTGCTCGTATTTTACTTTCGATTTGATGCTTTGGTAATAAGAAAGATTTTTTACCAGTTTCATCATAATAACTTGTACAATTTGCAAGTATTTTTTCTGGTGCCCCTTTAATCAGATTTACTCTCCCATTCATTTCAATCGTCGTAATAGAGTATTTATTTTTGCTATCAAATGGAATTGTTTTTAATTTTCTATAATTCCAATCATAAGTAGGGCCAGCAAACTCTAATATTGCTCGATCCGTAATATTTCCTCCGATTACTTTTGTACCATCTTTATTAAAACTACTTGCATTATTACAAATCATAGAAGCTTTAAAAATTGGATAAAACTGTGGAAAACGACTCAATTCAAACTCTGAATGGTATTCATGCCTACTTCCTGTGTAAAACTCAATTACTTCTAATTTTCCTTTTGTAAGAGTTCCAGTTTTATCCGTAAATAATATATTGACACTTCCTGCTGTTTCGATTCCCATTAATTTACGAACAAGTACATTACTCTTTAACATTCGTTTCATATTAGATGATAATACTAATGTTATCATCATGGGAAGTCCTTCTGGTACAGCAACGACAATAATGGTAACGCTAAGCGTTAATGCATATAAAATATGACCTGTTATAACAGGAAAATTTGTAATTGTTTCGATAATTTTATTTACATCAAATTGATTATCAATCACAATTACAGAAAACAAATAGGAGAAAGAAACTAATACTGATCCAATATAACCAATTTTACTAATGACTTTGGCAAGTCCTCTTAATCTTATTTTTAATGGACTTTCTGGTTGTTTTTCTTGAATTTCTTTTGCTAGTTTACCATATACAGTGTCATCCCCTACTTTTGTTACTAGCATAATACCTTGTTTGGAATAAACAACAGTACCACGATAAACATAATTCTTCTTTGTTCCTGCGTCACTTATTAACTCTACACTTTCTTTTCTAATCTCTTTTGTTTCACCATTTAATGAAGATTCATCAACCAATAATTCCCCATCAATTAATTTCCCATCAGCTGGAATTTTATCGCCTGATTCTAACAAAACAAGATCTCCTACTACCACTTCTTCAGTAGAAATTTCTTCTATTTTGCCATTTCTTTTAACGCGACATTTTAGTTTTAACGATTCTTCTTGTAACTTTGCAAATGCTTTTTCACTTCCATATTCAGAAATTGTTGAAATAAAAGATGCAACAAAAATAGCAATCACTATTCCAATTGTTTCAAACCAATCAAAATCACGTAATAAAAAAATCATTTTAATTCCAAGTGCAATTAATAATATTTTTATAATTGGATCTCCCAATGATTGTAGCAACAATTGTAAGAAACCATCTTGTTTTTTTGCTGTAATAGAGTTTGTCCCATATTTTTGTCGATTTTGTTTTACTTCTTCTTCATTTAATCCTAAATATTCTAATTTTTTTCTTAATTCTTTTTCTTGGACTTTTTGATACATAGTTACCCTCCCATACTAAAAGATATGAATGGATATTATTTTTTTTAGAAAATTCAATTGACATTTTTTGATATTTTAAATATTAATTTAATAATTTATTACCTTTTATTTTATAATTTTATTACTTTTGTATTCAATATCTATATACTTTATGATATATTGATAAAATTATAAATATAATTTGACTATTCCAATACTTTGTGAAATAATAGTATTAGAATTGGAGGGTATTATATGGATGAAGAGCGCAGTATGGAACTAAAAAAAAGATTTAAATGGTTACCAATGCTTATGGGAGTGGTAATGCTCGTATTAGGAATTGCATTATTTGTAAGACCTGGTTCTATTGCAAATCGTATCCCATTATTTTTAGGAAGTATTTTACTATTTATTGGATTAGATGATTTGTTATATTCTTTTTTAACAAAAGATTACAAAATTGGTACAAGTATGCAGTTAATTCAAGGTACGATTAATGTAATGATAGGAATTGTCTTTTTATTAAAACAAGAAGCTAGTTTACTATACTTAGGTATTTGCTTTGGTATTTGTGCTCTTGTTATGGGGGCAATCAAATTAAATCTTGCAGTAGATCGATACTATCTTGGTTTACCTCATGGTTGGTATATATTTGATGGAATTATTCGTATTATCTTTGCTGCATGGTTAATTTTCAATCCAATTGGTGGCTTTACAGTATGGATTATGACTTGTGGTGCATACTTTATTATTAGTTCAATTGATATTTTTATCGCAAGTATCTTAGTTGAAAGATTATTCGATTAAAAAACTCTTTCTCGATGTTTTCATCAGAAAGAGTTTTTTTTATTTTTGTTTTATATTTGTAATTTCTTTTAATTTTGCTTTTTGTTTATATTCTATTTCTATCTCATCGTTCTCTTTTAAAAATGGAATTAATTCTTCGTCTATCTTAATCGATACACGATAATGGTTATCTTCATTATCGGTAATATAGTAGTAACTTGTTCCGTTAATCATCGTTGGAATCATTTCTTTAATTGTGATAGAAATCGTTTTCTTTTCATCAGATGACTCTAAAGATGCATCGCCTAAATAATTTTGAGCGGCTACTTCAATTCCTTTAGAAGCATCGGTAACTACTACCTTTTGATAATCCATTACATCTACAAATGCATACATTTTTACTAGTCCTGCATTATCTTTTAATGACATTAAATAAGTTGGACGATTGTTTAAATTAATTAATAATGGGAACGTAGCATTATATTTCATCTGTTGTACTTGCCCTTCTGCACTAGCCATAGCAGAATATTCTTCTGCACCTGGTACTCGATAAAAATGTGTTTCCTTAGTACGCATATTAGTCATAATAAAACCAATATTAGAAGCATCTTTTGCAATGGACGTAACACCCGTATATAAATAAACATCATCATTCATTGTTGTATAATTATATCCTTCTGTTGTTATTACAACTCCTTTTTGACCAAAGATAGAGTTAATAAATCCTCTTTGATAGCTTCCCCAATCATCTAATTGTTCAATTAATAAAGTTGCAGAATAAACGTGATCTACCCATTCAGGTACATCCTTTACTTTGTATTTTTTAGAGTTTCCAGTAATTGGATCTAAAATAACAACACCAGTTATTTCTTTCTTCATTCCTACTCCTGTATATTTTACAGTTGGAACAATCCAATAAGGATCTCCTTTATCATCTAATTCAAAACTTTCTTGATCAAAAATTTCTGTTGGATACGAAAATCTTAATTTTCTACGTAAATCATGCCCAAAATATGCAGATGGCATGTATTTCATTCCTTTTTCCAATTTTACTAATTTTGAATCACCTGTTACAGAATTTACGGTTATATAGGCTTTTACACCATTTTTATAATTGGTAATATATTTTACAAAATTAATATATTCGAGTGGTGTTACACGCACAATATCATCGTTATAATTAATTTGAGTATATAAATTAGAAACATAATATTGGGAAACAAATTCTGGCATTTGTCCCATTACTCGATCTCCTAATTTTTCACTAGAATCTTTATCTAATAATGGCAATGCATTAAAATCGACCGGTTTTACATCTTTTGTAAATTCGGTATCTTCTTTTACATCAATACGATTTGCGTAAGATTTTGCTTGAAATAATGGAGAACAGATTAAATTAACTGTTATAATTCCAAGAATAATCGCTGGTAAAATAAGATATGGATAATAACTCTTAAGGGATAGTTTTGAGTAATCTCCATTCATCATTTTCATGTATGATTTGATAACTTGATGAGAATCAAATAATTTTAATATACCAGTTACAAAAAATAATCCGATTCCAATTACTACAAAAAACCAAAAATCTGGACTAGAAATATTAATAGGTGGTATTAAAAAGTAATATAGAATCGCCATCACTAAGATTGTAATCAGTATTCGAATACATAAAATTTTCTTTGCTTTCATAATAATCCTCCTACAGTTTATTATATCATGTTTTATAAATTAAGCAATTTTTACTACAAACTAATAAATTATATTGTAACCTGTGGAAAATAATTTCTTCTTTTTTATAATTCTGTGGAAAAGTAGAAAAAATAGTATTTCTACTATTTTCTATCTTCTACTATATTTTTATTATCTAATTGATATAATTTTTCTCGTTCTTTCTTTGGAACAATTAATCCATTCTTTTTTAAAACGTTGTAAACGCAAGAATAACTTCTTCTACCATAAAAACGGCAAAATTTTCTAACACTAACAGAAGATTTTTTATATAATGAGACAATTTTTTCTTCTTCTTCTTTTGGAATTGATTTGGTAGATGGTTTATTTTTATTACCATGTACAAGGGAAATCGTTCCATTTAATATCTCTTTTTTTAATTTCAAAATATATTTTGGGTGGTAATTTGTAACATATGCGATTTCTTTATATGTCATAAAATTTTTTCCTTGTAATTTATCTACAATTAATTTTGCAACTGTTATTTTACTATGTTCCATAGTTATCACCATATTCATTGTACACGAAAGGTAATATTTTTTCAAGATAAAATCTATTTTTTTTGGTGTGTTAAGTGTATGTAAAAAGGATTAGTGCCTTCTGACACTGATCCTTTTTTATTTTGAACGAATAGAATTAATATACCAATTTACTTTACTAGCCCAAGTTGGACTTGCCGCATACTTTGGCCCAATTGTTTCTGGAGTTGTTAACCCATATGCATAGTAATTACGATATAAATTACTTAAGTAAGAACGAATTCCATCGTCCAATGTTGGGAAGGATGCGTATGATCCTCCATTACACCCAGGAGATCCCTTCATACCTCCTACATTATTGCAGGCCTGTACTAAATAGCTACATTCCCATTGACAACCTGTTTCATGTAGTACAATGGCAACAGCTAAATAAGGATCAATTCCTAGTGCTAAAGACTCAGAAGCAAATGTATAACCAGTTCCTGATAATGTTGATCCTAATGAACGATTTAACTTTTCAGCTAATTGATTCATATTTAAACCATCATAGACAATTGGTTCTGGTGTTGGAGTTGGTACTGGAGTAGGTTCTACTACAGCAACTTCAACAACTTTTTCATTTTCTTCTTTTTCTTCTCTATCTTCCTTTGTTGTCTTTTCTTGTGTTGTATTTTTTTCCTCTTTTTTCTTTTCTTCTTCGTCTTTGACCTGATTACTCTCTTTTGTAGTAGCTACTTCACTAATTTTTGAAACATTTTTTGCTGTTTGAACTTCTGACCTAACGTTCATTCCAACTACTAACGTTCCTAATAGACCTACTACTAAGATCATAATGATTTTCGACTCTGATTTCACTTTTACACCTCTTCTTTGCTTTTTACGTGAAACGTTCTAATCTTATCATAATTTACGTTTGATTGCAAATCCAGAATATGGTAATGACTAGTTTTCCTTGAAATATAAGGGAGTATCGGGATTTTTATTTTATTAATTCAGTACTATTATTTGCTATTTTTGGTAGAATATACCATAAAAAAATAAGGTGGGATAACCTTATTCATTCTTCATTGAATACTTTAAAACTAGCGCTAAATCAACAAATGCAGGTATCATAAACATAACATATAATATAACTAGCATTATTTGAATAACTAATCGATATGTTGTTTGGAGATTATAAATTTCTCCTAATACAAGAAATTTATCTTTATGAGATTTATAATATACCGTAACTACAATTGTAAAAACAATCGATAATACCATTACTCCACCTAAAGTGTTGGAAGTTTCTTCATCATCTACATCATTATTATCTTTTGTCTCTTTTATCTCTTTTGCTACTTTTTCTGTTTTCGAATCTTTTGATTCAACTATTTGGTCTACAGGTTGTTCAATAATCTTTTCACTAACCATATTACGATGTAACTCTTTTCCTGTTTCATCCGTTATTATTTCAAATACAACTTCTTTTTTACCATCCTTACCTTGTTGTACTACTTTTACGTTTGTATCTGAAATTTCTTCGTTATTTTTTGATACTGTTTGATACTCTATTTCTTGTACTTCAGTGATTGTCTTTTTATATTGGCAACTACCATCATTTGTATTTGCACTTGCATCATAATTTATCGCAGCAGAATTTGTACATCCCATTTTTTTACTAATGCAACTACCATCGTTTACATTAGCATTTGGGTTATAATTTATTGCATTACTATCAGTACATCCATAAATATAATTTACTGTGGGTGTACACCTACAACTAGGGCTTCTAGTTCCATCATTACAAATTTGATATCCACTATTTGAACAACTACCTGAAACTCCCCCATGATGAGAGCAACATCCTCTCTGTGCAAAAACTACATTTGGCGCTAATATAACTATTAGCATAATAAAACATAATACTTTTTTCATACCTATACCTCACACTACTTTAATCAAAATAAAAAGGGTAGTACAAAAACAATAAAGTCTGTACTAGCCCTTCATAACTAAATCATACCACTTTTTTTACAAAAAAACAATTTTTTTAATTACTTTTTGCAAATAATTTAAATTGTGCTCAATACTAATTTCTTTTATATAGTAAGAAATACGAATATTTCAACCGTATAAATAAAAAAAGATTACAATCACTAAATTTATGACTTAGCCTTCCGTTTAATCAAACTATAACTTTAATTTCGAGTAGTCCTTTAGTGATATGTAATTAATACTCAATTCATTTGAGAAATATTAGTTCTGTCTAAAAAAATCATAATTTAAATTTTATTAAGCAGAAAAATAGGGCTCTATCCTAAAATAGACCCTTACAAAAATGATTGATCATTTTTTCCTTGAATAGATAATATATCATAAAGACTTATCCATATTAAACTATTGATCTATTTTTTCTAATATCATTGTTTAACATTATCATCTACTGCAAAATTCAAAAATCGAATCTAATTTGTTGTGAATCGTTTTTAATATAACTATTTTGAACATTCTAACAACCTATTTCTTAATGCTTCATCACATGCATATATATATAACCCATTAATACCCCGCTTCATTAAAACATTTAATTCATTGTTTAAAAATTTTTCACCAAATTTCTTTTTAGTCCCATCAGGCATAGTACGAAATTGTGTTGCTTTAGTATTACAGCTTGCATTTGCATCAAAAATAATTTTACCATTTTTATATTTGACTGATGGACCTATTATTAAACCTGCATAATTCAAATCAAATCCATGGATCGTAAATGTAGAACCAACTTCATTTATAGTTTGTGGCTGTTCTGACCAAGATAATGATTTCACTTTCCTTTTTTCACTCATAGTCATTTTTTTAGTTAATTCTCTATTCCATGGTTTATGCCAATCACCTATTTTTACTTCCCATAAATCACCTTGTTTAGGTTTTTTTCCTGCAATATATGGCCAGTCATATGTCGCAATTAATCTTGATAAACTGTTTTTCTCACTTCTTGCTTTTTTCTTGATAGCCTTTTCCAACTCTCTAGGTGTCTTAAATATCTTAATCTCATATTTACTAGTTGATTTTGGAATTTTTTCAACTATTCCTTCATCAATAAAGTTATTTATCCATTTCATCGTTTTATAGTCAATTTGCATCCTTAATTGCTCTGTTAAATTTATATAATTATTTTTTTCCTTAGATTGATTCCTATATTTTTCTATATTTTCTTCATCTATATACTCTTCAGCAGTTAATATTTGTTTACTATCAAACATAGACACGACCACTTTGGATCTATCTAAAATATCTTTCAATTGATTATTTCCACGATAAGACATCTTTCCTTGTGTTAATAATAAATGAGCTTCATCTACAAATACAATATCTACTGGATCTTCAGAAGTTTGATTATTAATAAATGAGGTTGGTTTAAAGACTAACTCACCATATTCATCTGTTATTCCTAATTTATCTAATATCTGTTTATATACATTTACCTGTTCATCATGATTAACTAGCAAACAACATCTAATTTTTCTTTGGGTAATATTTTGAGGTAATATATCATAAAACTCATTGTGGTTACAAATTATTTCATAAAAAGTACTTGCATTTAGCACCGTTTTGCCTGTGCCAGCGGAACCTTCAATAAATATAAATTGACTCTTTTCATTTAATAATAATGCTTCTTGAACTCGTTCAATAATTAATTCTTGTGCTTTTAATTGATCTTTGGTTAATTTGTGAAGTGGTGATGCTTTAAAAACAGCCGAATCTTCTACTACACTTTTTGTTGGAAACAATTCTTGGTTATAACTTCTTAATGCTCGCCATATTTTAGAAAATATAATATCGAATTCACTTGCTGTATAATAATTTCCTTGTGGATTTCCTCTACTATTAAATACTCTACTAATATTTGGAACACTACTTAAATAATGAATTAATCTATTTTCAACATCCAATGTTAATGATTTATTAAAATGCTCATGTCCAATCACATATAAATCTGCATTATCATTATTTACATGTGATTGCCAGCATTTTTTGTCAGATTTTCCAACTTCATAATGTTGTTTAGTTCTTTGAACTACATTATTAGATTCTCCAAAATATACTTTATTAGTGTTCTTATCTTTCCATGCATGAATATAAACTACCGGATATCCATTTAATTCAATACTAATAGATTTATCTTCTTTAAATTCTTTTAGTGATTTTAAATTGTCTTTAATTTTTATAACGTGTGGTTTTGCGATTTCCATTGGTTCCTCCTTACAATTTATTATATTTTGTACTAACTCCTTTAGCTTTTTCTACTGGATATTTCTTTGCTGTAATTTTCATTTTATCTAAAACAATTTGTTCTGGATCTACCCCTAATTTATCAGCAAGTAATAATGCATAGTTAATTACATCTGCAAGTTCTGATTTTACTTCTTCAATATCGTAATTAGAATTCCACTGAAAACATTCTAATAATTCTCCTGCTTCTATCGAAATTGATTTTGCTAAATTTTCAGGACTATGAAATTGATCCCAATCACGTTCTTCATTAAATATTTTTATTTCATTTATTAGTTTCTGCATTATAATCCTCCTAAAATAACTCTGCCACAATTAAATCTTCTGAATGTAAATTATTATTCTTACCTAATAATAAGTTCTCGTAAAATTTAATTAAATAACTTTTATCTTCTTTGATATTTAAATAATTATTAAAGTAATTACTTCTTACTAATGCATTTCTAAAATATACTGATTTGTCTTTAAATAATGAGTTATCTACATTGTACCCTAGACTCATTAAATATTTTTCTATAAATACTGCAGTTGTTCTAGTGTTGCCTTCTCTAAAAGGATGTACTTGCCATATACTAGATGTAAAATCAGTAATATTGTTAATGATTTCTACAATAGACATATCTTTATAGTCTTTCTCTTTTTCTAGACTAATATCATATTTTAATGATTCTGTTAAAGTTTTACAGTCCCCATAAGTAACAGAATCGTTATTTAATATTTTTTCATGTTTAGAAAAATCAATTTTTCTAAACTCTCCTGCAAATTCATAAACATCTTGAAATAAATATTTATGAATATATTTTAAATAATCTACTGATAA